>NZ_CAUPYC010000009.1:0-90071 GCF_963515335.1 uncultured Paenibacillus sp.
AAGCTTTTACCGTCAACGAGCCCGTGTAGGTATAATTTGGTCGGGAATTTAGGATTCTTATTTCATACTCGCAGTGGGTGTCCCCATTGACATTGCATTTCACTTCGCGGACCGTTACTCTCTTCCCGTGTATTCTCGTAAGCGCGCCTTCCATTATTGCGCCTTCCAAATCGCATACCAGCTTCCCTTCCTGTGCCGGTAAACCTTCGCAAAAGCAATCATCGACAGCAACGCGGATCGTATTCTTGCTTCTTTCAACGATTCTCGGAATGCCCACCTTTAATTCCTCAAACTTGGCAAGAAGCTGCTCGAGCGAATTTGCCGGGATGCTTTCTCCGATTTTTCGCCCGATGGTGACCGTCGTTCCCTTGCCGCCCATCGGCAGGCCCTGGTACATTCCGATCAGCCTGATTGCGCGGAAAAGTTCAAGCGGCACCTGATCGCCCAACTTCTCCCTTGTGATCATCCTCATGTCCTCGAATGTAAATTCACCCATTCCGTCCGCCTCCCATCCCTGCTATATATTTTGGACGTGATTTCTAATCCAAGGCGAGGCGTTTGGCGTCCTCGTATAATGCCGTCATTCCTCCGTACAAGCTGTAGAAAAAGGAGTCCGGCGCGTCCAGCGAGAACGACAAATATTGCTTCGGGTCGATGCCGAGCATCCGCTCGAACAACGCCGCGCTGTCATAGGCGTAGAAACAGAAATAGGTGTACTCGAATTCGGGCATTTTCTCCACGATCGTCGTGATGTCATGCGCGTATTCCCGCGTTGATTTCCGCGCCTCCTCAATCATGGATAAAGCGTCCTCCAGCTGAACGGATATTTTGATCGTTTTCTCGTCGATGATATCGATCGCCGCCATCGAATCACTCCCTGTTTGATTGTACTGTCGGCAGGTCCGGCGGTTAACCCGGTTCCCGGCCTGCGCTATCCCTCGAAGCCCAATTCGTCCTTTGCCTTGTCGGACATCATGTGCGGAGTCCAGCGGGGCTCCCATACGACCTCGACCTGAACGGAACGCACCTCCGGCAGTTCCTTCAGGGCCCTTTCCACGCCGCCCACCATCATGTCATGCATCGGGCAGCCCGGCGTCGTCAGGGTCATCACGACGTGCGCCCCGCCCTCGTTGTACCGGACGTCGAACACCAGTCCGAGATCCACGATATTGATGCCCAGCTCGGGATCGTATACCTCGCCCAAGCGTTCCATCATACGGTCGATCATTTCCGAATGTTGCGTCATGCCGTTCACGGTCATCGCCTCCCAGGTCATTCTTTGCAGCTGCCCCTATCTCGTAAACACGCGGGCAATCATAAGCATATAGACGATCGCCGCAGCCGACAGCAGGCTCCCCGCCGCCGTGATGACGGAGGCGATATCCAGGCCAAGTCCGACCAGCAGTCCGCCCAAACCAATCGCCACAACGGACAGGCCCGTATGAACCGGCTTTTCCGCGAGCAGTTGCCCCATTGTCGGCACCTTTTTCTTGCCCGCGTCCGGTCCGTATTTATGGGTCCACCAGAGGAACGGGACGATTTTGGACAAATAGCCCATCATCGTAATCGCAACCCACCCGTACAGGTACACCCACAGGACAAACACGACGATCCTCTCATCCGCCGCAAGCTTCGGGTTGAACAGGTACGCAGCCGTGCTTGCCGCGCAGACCGCCAGCAGCAGCCGTGCTGACCAAACCGTCCACTTGATGCCGGCGCCGGGCGTTTTCTTGTGCTTGTGCCTGGCGATTTGCGAAATATGAATATTGTAGAAAGCAAGCCCGGCGGTCAGGAGCAGCAAAGCCGCGCCGACGAGCATCCGGGTGCCGGTCAAAAAGCCCGCCGCGCCGAGCAGCACCGCGGCGTTCCATGCCATGATCACCCACTGCTGCAGCTTCACCGGATAGCCGTGGGCCAAATAAAACATCGGCAGCAATTTGTAGCTGAAGCCCGTAATCAGCAGGCCGAACCAGCCGACCGTCCCGAGCCAGATGTGTGTGCCCAACCAGCGCTCGTGAAGCTCTCCGAGGATATCGAACCGGAAGCCCAGCCCCATCATCATGCCGCTTAGAGCGGTCAGGCACAGATAGCCGACGGCGCAGGCGGCGCTGATCGTAACCGGATTCCACTGCTTCGCTTTCCATAACGTCGCCCCTATGTTCCACGCGAAGAGAATGATGCCGGCAAAAGCCAATACGGCGAACGATGCGATCCACTGCGTTTGGACGGTACGGAACCCTGCCAGCAGGCCGGTCGTGCCGACCGTGAACAGCCCGTAATGGATCCAGCCCAGTTTACGGCTGTGCAGTTCAGTCTGCAGGACGACGTTGATGAGCTGGTAGACAGCGCCCATGGCTATCATCGTCGCCCACCCGAGCACGAGCAAATGGACGTGAAACCAGCCTTTTGCGCTTTCCGGCTCGCCGGCGATCCATCCCGCAAAATCGGCGAGCGTGAGCAGATGGAACAGGACGAAGCTGATCATCCCCGTGACAATAAACGCGAACGGCAATCGAAACATGTGCTTCTCACTCCCGGATTACGACTTGCGGATGGCCACCTTCGCGGATCCATCCTGCTGCTCCTCAATCTCATAGGCATAGCCTAGCGATTGCAGCTCCTCAAGGAGAAACACCGGGACCCGGTCGTTGTGAATGATAACCGTGTCGCCCTTCTTGACCTGCTCGAGCTTCTTCAGCGTGCGAGTCATCGGCGCCGGCGGCTGCAGCCCGCGATTGTCGAGAACGAAGGTGTCGGGCTCGCCCGCCGCATCCCCCTCGTGCGCGTCCGGTTGCGAATCGTCCGCCGGCAAGTCCGCTTCGTCCGGCAGCGCGCGGCTTTTGTGCACGAAGGTTGTGATCCAATGATCGTCTGCTAACCGGCGAACCGCGTTCCGATAGCCTTTCCCTTTCATCAGCATGAGAAGCGGCGTCGGTTTGAATGTGGCGTGCAGGATGAGCGTGTCATCCTTGCCCAACGTTTTGACCGTATCCATAATAAGCTGGAACGGCTCCAGCTTGTTGCGAAGCTGCGGCCTGACATCCAGTTCGACCGTTTTCGGCTCTGCCCGCATGGTTAGCCCTCCTTGAGAATGTTTTCACTAGCTGCTCTCATTGTAGGCCGAACCCGGAGCAAAGTTTGTGACGCGCCTCACATTTTTCGCCGATAAACCGCTTGCGGGCATGGGCAGCCCTTATTTCACCGCGCCTTCCGTCAGCCCCGAAATGAATTGCTTGCTGAACAGAAGGAAAATAACCAAAATCGGCAGCGTAGCCAGAACGGTGCCGGCCAAAATCATGGAGAAATCCTGATAATAAGCGCCGTTCAAATTTTTCAGCGCGATTTGCACCGTATGAACGCTGCGGTCCTTCAGGACGACAAGCGGCCATAGAAAGTCGTTCCACGACCCCATGAACGTGATGATTCCCAACGTTGCAAAGCCCGGTCTGATGGCAGGTACGACAATACTCCAGAACAGGCGAAAAGTCGAGCAGCCGTCGATCCGTCCCGCCTCAAGCAGCTCATTCGGAACGCTGGAGGAAATATACTGTCTCATCCAGAAAATGCCGAATGCATTTGCAATACCGGGGATAATTACCGCTTTCAGATCGTCAAGCCACCCCAGTTTGCTGATAATCATATAAGAGGGGATAAGCCCCAACTGGGCCGGCACCATCATCGAACCTACCAGAAATGCAAACAGCATGTTTCGTCCCGTAAAATTCAGTTTGGCAAAAGCGAAGCCGGCTAACGAACAGAAAAACAAAACGCCTGCCGTCAGTGTCGCGGATACGAAAAACGAGTTCATCAATGCCTTGTTGAAGTTTACATTTTCATATACTTTAATCAGGTTTTCAATGAATCTGCCGCCGGGGATCATGGCCGGAGGAAATTGGTTGATCGCAGCCGTCACGTTCGATCCGATGATGTACATCCAATAGAACGGAAACACGGATAACGCCGTAACGAGAATGAGAAACGAATAAAAAGCGATTCGTCCCAAGTTGAATGATGGTGATACTCTGGTCATATTCCTGTCCATCCCCCTAGTCTGCAGATTGAAGTTTTTTGGCAAAGAACATATTGACGAGCGAGAAGGCCACGATGATGAAAAACAGCATCCATGCGATTGCCGATGCATAGCCGAACGCCTGTCGTGCAAACGCTTCTTCGTAGAGCAGAAGCGTGATCGTCAAACCTTGCCCTTGCGAACCGCCTCCGGCGCCCGAGAACATTAACGGTTCAGCGAAAATTTGCATTCCGCCGATGGTTGAAAGAATGATCGTAAAGATGATCATCGGCCGCAGCAGCGGAATCGTAATGAAAAAGAACTGCTGCCGTTTCGTAGCGCCGTCGATCGTGGCCGCCTCGTACAGATCGTTCGGAATGCTCTGGAGACCTGCCAGATAGATAATCGCGTTGTAACCGGTCCACCGCCACATGACCATAGAAGAGATAGCCAGGTGGGTTCCCAAGACGGAGCTTCGGAAATCAATCGGGTCGATTCCGAACAAGGAAAGCACGTAATTAATCAAGCCGTAATGCTGACCGAACAGCGCCCCGAAAATGATGGCTACGGCAACCACCGAGGTAATGTTGGGCAGAAATACGCTGATCCGAAAAAATTCCCTGCCTTTCAGCATGGACTGATTCAGCAGAAAGGCCAGAATCAAGGCAAAGAACAGCTGCGGCAGCGTGGACAGAAACCAAATGCTGAAGGTATTGTAAAGCGACTTCCAAAAATACGGATCTTCCATAATGAATCTATAATTTTGCAATCCGATAAACGTTTTCGCGCCGACGATATTCCACTTGTGCAGCGAAACCCACGCCGTAAAGAACATCGGGAATACGCCGAACACGGCAAAAAGAATGAAGAACGGCGAAATGTACAAATACGCATTCAGGTGGTCTCTGATTCGCTGATTTAATCTCCGGTTCAGCGGCTTGGCCAGCATTGGATTGCCTCCCGTCGGAATAAAGTTTTCCCGTTTACACGCGTGCCCGTGATGGAAAAGGAGGCCGATGCACGAACATCAACCTCCTGCGCCATGCCTCTTATTTGCGCGACAATTGTCTTTCGATATCCTGGACGGCGGTATTCCAGGCGTCGTCCGGCTTTGCCTGCTTGTCTTCCACGCTCGTAATCGCTTTATTCAGTGTATCCTCCACCGTTTGGGAATCCGGACCTTCATAGACCGGTTTCACAAGCTTCGCCGCCTCCGAGTAAATTTGTCCGACCGGAGCATTCGAGAAATATTCATCCTTGAAGTTTTGGATATCCTCCGTCTCAAACAAGGCAGGAGTAGACGGGAAGTTGCCGTTTTTCTGGAATGTAACAAGCTGTTGCTCCGGCGAAAGCAGCCATTTGATCAGATTGTATGCTTCCTGCGGATATTTGGACTGCTTCGGAATGGTCAGGAACGAGCCGCCCCAGTTGCCCGAACCCTCCGGCATCAATGCGATATTCCATTTGCCCTTTGCATCCGGAGCGTTGGTTTTCATGAAGCCCATCATCCATGCCGGCGCCAGCTGAACCGCGAAATCGCCCTTTGTCATTCCTGTTCCCCATTCGGTAGACCATGTGTCGACGTTGGCGGTAATATTCGCTTCAATGGCTTTGTTGGCGTAGTCCCAGGCTTTCTTCACTTGCGGATTGTCCTTCAGAATCATGGTGCCGTCCGGTTTGAAGTATTTCTCGTCACCTTGGCCGACCATTACGGTAAGAAGGCTGGCCGCATTGTCGATCATGCCGACATTCGCTTTAGCGCGAACTTGTTTGCCGGCTTCGATAAAAGCATCCCACGTGTTGATTTGTGCGGTTACCTCCGCCGGATCCGTGGGCAGGCCGGCTTTCTCAAACACGTCGGTACGGTACGCCATTGCCATCGGCCCGATATCCGTCGGTATGCCAAGCAGGTTAGCCCCGTCGCCTGTCATGGCCTGCTTCCATTTCCAATCCATATAATCGCTTTCGAGATCTTCAGCATTCAATTCAAGCAAGTTGTAGAACTGCTCCGGATTGCTCTTGAACCTCTCGATGACTTTCACTTCCACCGCCGAAATGTCGGGCGCTCCGCTTCCTGCGGCCAGAGCGGTTTGCAGGTTGTTATGAACGTCGGCGAACGGAGAAAGCTGGATATCCAGTTCAATATTATTCTCGGCAGCGTATTGTTTCATCTGTTCTTCTATGCCCATGCCCGGCCATAGCCAAACCGTCAGCTTCACTTTTTTGTCCGCATTCCCTGAGGGGGCGGCTCCGGAAGCTTCCTCATTCGCCGGATTGCCCTCCCCCTTGCTCCCCGCGTTATTCGAGCCGGATGAACAAGCCGCAAGCGAGAAGACAAGCATCAGACATGCAACCATAACAGAAAGCCGTTTTACCACCCTGATTCCCCCTTTAAAATAGGTGCGCGTGGATTAGCGCCTATCTGAATCATAATGAAAACGCATTCATCATTCCATGTGGCTGGACTTAGATTTTTTGGACGCAATTCAGATTATTCCAAAAAAAATATCCCTCGTACATGAACCGCCAGACCGGATCATGTACGAGGGACGTCCCGAACGCTACGTCAAGTGGGCATCGCGATATTCGAACGGGGTCATACCGACCGTGCTTTTAAATAAACGGCTGAAATAGGCCTGATCGACGTAACCGACTTTCTCGCAGATTTGATAGATTTTGAGATTCGTGGTCGTCAGCAGCTGCTTCGATTTTTCCAGACGAAACCGGGTCACGTGGTGTGTAAACGTATGCCCCGTTTTGGCTTTCAACAAGCCGCTCAAATAATTCGGATTCACTTCCAATTGTTCGGCAAGCGAAGCGAGCGTAATGTCCTTCGTATAATGGGCTTCAATATAATCGAACGTCTGCCTCACCAGGCGGGGCACCGTCACCCGTTTCTCCAACAATCTTTGGTTATGGATCGGGTACAGTTTTTCATTTCGTCTGCGCTCGGCAAGCAGTTCCTCCACCGTATCGACGCGCTCCAATATGCTTTCCTTCGAGGCCGGCTTCAGTAAATAATCGAAAACCGAGACGCGAATCGCTTGCTGGGCATATTCAAAATCCGCATGGCCGGTAAGCAAAATCATGAACGTATCGGGATGATGGCGCTTCATATATCGGGACAGTTTGAGACCGTCCATATCGGGCATACGAATATCCGATATCACAAGATCTACCGGCTGCCGCGCAAGCCGTTCAACCGCTTCCCGGCCATCCTCCGCTTCCTCCACATCGTACTTCTTATCATGCAGCCGGATAACGCGCGACATGGAGCTCCGCACATGCGGTTCGTCGTCAACAATCAGGATCTTCATATCCCGTCCTCCCATCCGTCAATATTGCTCCAATTCACGTTCGGTTCGATCGATCGCATATTGCCAAGCTTCTTCCGGAGAAAGCAAGTGGTGCTCCATTTGCCAGATCGCGTCATTGAAAATTTTCGTGGCGATATAAGCGTATGGTCCCTCATAAAGCGGTTTCACCTTTTTCGCGGCCTGCGAATAAATGATGCCGACCGGTGCTCCGCTGAAATAGCCGTCTTTCTTCTCTTTTATTTTGTCATCGTCGAAGAGCGAGGGAGTGGAAGGAAAGTTGCCGTTTTGCACGAAAACATCCAATTGCCGGGACGGTGCGGTCAACCATTGAATCAATTGATAAGCTTCCTCGGGATGAGCGCCTTCCCGGGGCATGGTCAAGAAGGAACCGCCCCAGTTGCCGCCTGCTCCCGGGAGCTGCGCAATATCCCATTTGCCGGCGGCATCCGGCGCATTCTGTTTGATGAGGCCCATCATCCAGGCCGGGGCCAATACGACGGCGAATTCGCCTTTGTTTACACCGGCCTCCCACTCCGGCATCCAGGAAGGGATCTTGGCCGTCAAATCGCCGGCGGCCGCATCGGCGGCATATCTCCATGCCTGGAGCACTATCGGATTGCGCTCGGCTATAAAGCTGTCGGTATATTTGTCGAAATAAAGCATATCGGCCTGGCTTGCGACGCTTCGGTACACATTACCCAAATTATCGAACATCGCTTTGCCCGTTCTTTGCTTCACCCGTTTTCCCGCCTCGATCAGGTCATCCCACGTCCGAATGAGGCGAGCAACCGCTTCGCGATCGGTCGGCAATCCGGCTTCGGCGAAAATGTCCTTGCGATAGATCATCGCGAGCGGTCCGATATCGGTAGGCAAACCGAACAGAAACGAGCCGTCGACACCCTGGGCCTGCTGCCATTTCCAATCCAGATAGACGTTTTGCAGGCCGGCTGCCCCGTAATCGAACAAGTTGTAAAACCGGGAAGAAACCGTTTTGAAGCGGTCGATATAATTCGTCTCGATCAGACTGATATCCGGCGCGCCGTAACCGGCCGCGAATGCCGTACGAAGATTGTCATGCACATCTTCGAATTCGCCGGTTTGAACGGTGATCTTCAAATCGGGGTTTTCCTGCTGGTAGATGGCAATCAATCTTTCCAGACCGGTTCCGGGCCATAGCCACACGGTCAGCTCGGTCTGCCCGGTTTCCGATACGCTGCGAATCTTCGAGGCATCAGGCACCTTGTACGACGTACAACCGGCAAGTATTAGACCAAGCAGAACCAGTGCCGCGCATATTTTCGGAAATTGCGGCATATTAGCCTCCTCCCACCGGGAGCGTAACTTCGGCACGAAGTCCCCCGAGCGAACTGTTCGCCAACCGAATGCCATATTCCTTGCCGTAAATCAACCCGATCCGATGGTGCAAATTGGCAAGACCCAATCCGGTATGCATGATATCGATAGGATCGTTGCCTTTGCCGAAGCTCAATGCCTCTTTCATTGCCTTTTCCGACATGCCGATGCCGTTATCCTCTACGATAAACCGGATTTTGTCGCTATCAACCGTCGAGGCGGCAATCCGGACCAGCCAAGGGCGGCCTTTGACGGTCTCCAGACCGTGCGTGACGGCATTTTCGACCAGCGGCTGCAGCAGCAGCTTCATGATCCGGCAATCCAGAACCCGCTTGTCGACATCCAACTCCAACTGAAGCTTGTCCCCATATCGGGCGTTTTGCAGCAGCATATACCTCTTCAACTGCTCAAGATCTTCTTTCACCGTGACCATCTCGGAGCCGGGTTGGATGCTGTAGCGCAACAAATCGCTCAAAGTCAGCACCATCTGCGCGACTTTGTCCTTTCCTTCGTTGATCAGCTCCCAGTAGATCGTATTTAACGAATTGTACAGAAAATGGGGCCGAAACTGCGCTTTCAAGGCGACGATCTGGGCCTGCTTCTCGGTGATTTGCTTATCCGACAAGTCTTTGACCGTCCGATCCAGATTCCTGACCATGTTGTTAAAGCTTTCATACAAAACGGCGACCTCACGGTTAACGAACGGCCCCTTGGACGGCTGGACCATGCCCTTGTTGACTCGTCCTAAACGCATGGCCAAGTACTGGATCGGTTTCGAAACCGACCAGGAGTAGAATGCCGTGATTAGAATAGCGGCTGTCAGCCCAACGACACCGATAATAAATACCGCTCTTTGAATTTTCAGGACGTCCCGAATCGCAACCGGCACTTCAATATAGGAGGCGATCGTCAAGCCGCTGTATTCCGAAGAGGTATAGGAAATGTACGTTTGGGTGCCGTTCATGCGCGTAGAGATGACATCCGTCTTGCTCTTGCCCACTTTTTGCCGAAGGCTGACGTCGAGCTCGGTTCCGATCTCCTCGCGGTTGGTGGAATAAACAATGATGCCGAGCTCGTCGATCAGTTGGACTTTGCGGGTGTCGTCGATATTGTTTTCTTGCAAAAGCCTTCCGAGCGCTTCCACCGGAAAGACGATAAACAGATGTCCGATTTTTTGAAACGACGTCCAGCTGTTCAACTCCCGAACGCCTACTACCGCCGGAATTTTCCCATTCCGCCATGCCGGACCGGAAAGCCAAAGAACGCGTCCCCGGTTATTTTGCAATGCAGGATACCAGGAGGCGCTTGTCATGTCGCTCCTCGTACGCCAATAAGTAGTAAGCGAGTTCCTGCTGTGATACATGGTTCCTTCCGCATCCATGATGGAAATGCCGAGTTCCGTTCCGCTATAGCGGCTTTGCTCTTTCATGAACCTTTCGATTTCAGTGGGCGTTGTTTTGTTCGGTCTGCCGCGGTCAATGTTCGTTAGATAGGTCTGGATAAGAGGGTTAAATGCGATCATCTGGGATGTCTGATCGAAGTCTCTGAGCATCACATCCATTTTGCCTCGCATTTGAATAATCGATTCCAGCAGCAGCAAGGTCGTCTTCTCTAAAATGATTTGGGAGGAATAGCGATAGGTGAAAAAACCGGTAATCGACATGACCGCAATGAAAATGAGCGAAAAACCGGCAATCAGCTGGACGATCAAAGGTATTTTTTTGGTCATCATCTCTGTCCTTTTCAATAACATAACCGCAGTATAGTACGACCAGGTGTCGATTTGAATGCGCTTTCTTTTTAGTATAATAGGTATTGGGCGTTTTGCATATAAAATATCCGCACAATGCCGGGATACAAAAAGAAACCACATGCTGTACCCGCATGCGGCCATAGCCTCGTTTATGCACCGAAAGCAATCAGCAACTCAAAAAAAAGAGAAACCGCGACAGACCGCCGCGGTTTCTCTGCTCAGTCAAATCAAAGTGATCTTGTAAACCAGTTGCGCATCAGCATCAGTCGATTCAAATACTTTACCGTGGAGCATCACCCCGCCCGCTTCCCGTACCGGAACCGACAAAAACTGCTGTTCGTTCATGTAAAACAGCAAGCTCTCCCGATCCTCCGAATAGGCGATCCGGTGCAGCATAACCACCTTCGGCGGGGCAACGGGATCCTCTCCCGCCCGGTCTTCAATGCGCAGCTCAGCAAACCGTCCGCGCCAATGCGACAACTCCGCCGGCCAATCCATCGCGGCACGGCTCATTGTCGTTTCACCCTGCAGCAGCCCGCGTCTTCCTTCGGAATAACCTCGAGCCGGTAGCCGTTCAGCCATTGCCAGCAGTCCGACAGAGCCCGGGCCTCGAATGCGTCCATCCATTCCTCTTCCGTTCCGATCGCGCTCAACCCATTGATTTCAGCGACAGCGATGTCAAGCTCCCCCTGACGTTTGCGGTCGACGGCCCATTTGGCCTCTCCGTCGAACAGCCTGCGCAGCTCCCGCTCGATTTCCGCATGGAAAAAGCCGGTATCGTCAGCCTGCCTGATAAAGCAAAGATCAAATTGGTATTCGCTAGGCACCGATTTCACTTCCCTCAGTCTGCCATCCGCCTCTGACTCCGGTAATGTCGCTGAACATGCCGGTGTAGTAGACGATATCGCCCGCGTCGTTCCGCACGGCGCTGATGGTCAGCCATTCCAGGTAAACTTCGCCGTTTTTGCGCCGGTTCCAGATTTGCCCCTGCCAGAAGCCCTGCTCCCGGATGTCCTTCCACATCCCGGCATAGAACTCCCGGTCCTGCCGGCCGGATTTCAGCACGCTCGGCTTCTTGCCGACCACTTCCTCGGCCTCATATCCGGTCAGCCTCGTGAAGGAAGCATTGACGGAGACGATCACGCCTTTCGTGTCGGTGACCATGATGCCTTCCACCGTATGCTCGATGATGCGCCGGGAAAGCCCCAGCTTCTCCTGATAGAACAGCCACACGACCAGAATAAAGCTCGCAAGCGCGAATTGGGACAGCGCCATGAACCCGATGGCGTATTGGCCCGTAATGCTGAACAGCAGGGTCAGAAGCAGCGGCGGGAAAAACCCGCCCAGCCCGCCCATCGCCGAGATGATGCCGTTGGCGATGCCGGCCTGCTTCGTGAAATAGAGCGGCACCAGCTTGAAAATCGTGCCGTTGCCCGTCCCCGCGCAGAGGGCGACCGTCAGGCAGCCGACCGTGTACCAGACGATGTCCGGCGCAAACGACAGCAGCACGGCGGAGACGGTCAAACCGGCAAACACGGCCATCAATATTTTGAACGGATTGAATTTGTCGCCGAGCCATCCGCCGATCGGGCGCATCGCGGTGGCCAGCACGATAAAGCCGGCGGTGCGCATGCCGGCGTCCACCTTGGCCAGCCCGAAATTGGTGACGAGGAAGTTCGGCAAGTAAATGGTAAAGGCGACGAACGCGCCGAACGTAATGAAATAAAACAGGCACAGCAGCCAAAGCTTCTCGTTCCGGGATACCTCTTTGATTTGTTTGGCGAGCGGGGTTTTCACCTTCGGCTCGTTCTTGTCCCCTGCCGCGAAGTTCATGGCCGCGAGCGCAATCAGCAGGATGCTGTATGCGAGCACGGTTTTGGACCAGCCGATCTGTGCCGCAAGCACCGGAGCGCCGAACGACGAAAGGGCGGTTCCCAAGTTCCCGATCCCGTAAATGCCGTTGACGAAGCCGTGCCTTTCCTTCGGGTAATACTTCGGCAAGGAGGTCACGCCGACCGAGAACACCGCGCCCCCGATGCCGAGAAAAAATCCGCCGACGATCAGGTCGGCGAAAGAATCGGCTTGGCTCACCCAATAGACGGGCGCGAGCAGAAATACAAAGCTGATCATGAACAGCTTGCGGGCCCCGAACCGGTTGGTCCAATAGCCGACCGGAATCCGCATCACGGAGCCGAACAATACCGGAATGGCGGTCACCCACGTCAATTGGCCCGGTGTCAGCGAAATCTCTTCTTTAATGAACGGCATCAAGGAAGAGAGAATCACCCATACCATAAAGCCGAGCACGAGGCTCGCCGTTTGCAGCGGAAGCTGGCGTCTGCCTGCGTTCATACGCGATCACGTTCCCTTCTATAGATCCACAGCGCGACTGGAAACAACAACACATTGATTAAAGCAAGCGTCACGACCAAACCGTATTTCTCGTAAAAGAATGCGTTGACGACCGTCTGGGTGACAACGATGCTCAGGAACAGGACGATGCACAGGTAAATAACGCCCCTCCAGCTACGTTTCATACCGTTTCACTCCCGTCGCGTACACGGCTCCTTCGGCCGTCTCCAGCGTAATTTCCGGCAGCGGCCGCTGCGGCGGGCCGGCAATCGGTATCCCCGTTTGCACATCGTACAGTCCGTGGTGGCAGGGGCACACCAGCTTCCCCTTCTCGCCGCTCCAGAATACCGGGCATTTCAGATGCGTACACGTATTCTGGTAAGCCTTATACTCGTTGTCTCCGAGTTTGACCAGCAAAGCGGAATCATGCTTCTCCGGGTAAGCGAACTCGACGGCTTCGCCGACTTTGATCGCGCTCGTATCCGCAATTTTGGCTTTCGCATACGTTTTTTTGTCCAGACCCGTCAGCTCGCGCGCGGCAATCGCGCCCCAAGGCAAAGTCGATACGGCGAAAACGCCTGCGGCGCCGGCCATCATTTTCATAAAGCTGCGCCTGTCGAGCTTGCGCTCACCGTCTTTTCGGATGTTGTGCGTATAGTTGTCTTCCTGAAAAGGCACGTTCGGCTGCTCCTTCCGGTCCTTGCTGTCCATATACCGCCACCTCCTCATGCATTCAATGGATTCAAAACAGCTTTTGCCTTCCCTGCAGGATTCCAGGGAGACTGACCTTCACGTTCGTTTCCCCTTCGAGCGCGTCGAACGGATCGCGGCTTGCCGACCATTGGCCGAGACGGTGCTTCGCCTGCTTCGCGGCCAGCTCTTCTTCCGTCAGCCATTGCAGCGTATTCGTCGGGCAAACGGAGGCGCACATCGGCGGAATGCCTTCCTTGGTGCGGTCGTAGCACAAATCGCATTTATACATCAGGTTCTGCTCTTCATCGAACTTCGGTATGCCGTAAGGGCAGGCGATCGTGCAGTTCTGGCAGCCGATGCATTTCTCGACCAAGGCCGATAAGACGGCCCCTTCCGCGGTTACCTGTATCGCTTGCGCCGGACAGCTGCGGGCGCAAGCCGGATTGACGCAGTGCAGGCACATGAGCGGGATCGTCTGCCGGTCGACGAGCGGGTTGACGTCATACACATAGTTGCGGTTGCGCTCGTCGTGTCCGCCGCACTGCGTGCAGGCGGCAAGGCAGCTGCGGCAGCCGATGCAATTGTCCATCTCGATGTATAGATGCTGTTTCATCGCTTGCCTCCAGTCGCCTCGTACACAGGCTGCTTCCGGCCGTCTGCCGTCTTCTGAATTTGCGCGGCGCATACTTTGAATTCGGGCATTCTCGACATCGGATCGAGCGCCGGAATCGTCAGCAGGTTGATCGATTGCTCGTGCCCGAAATGATAAGGGACGAACACCGTGTCGGGCCGGATCGCCTCGATGATTTTCACTTTATAGAACGCTTCGCCGCGCCTTGTATGCAAGCGGACGACTTCCTCATGCTCGATGCCGTACAGCCTGGCTGTTTCCGGGTGCACCTCGACGTACGGCTCGGGGCACATATCCCGCAGGAACGGAATGCGGCGTGTCTGGTTGCCGGACAGGTAGTGGTAGACGACCCGTCCCGTCGTCAGCCGCAGCGGATACTGCTCGCAAGGCTCCTCGGCCGGCGGACGGTACGGCAGCGCGCATAATTTCGCTTTGCCGTCCGGGTGATAGAACCGTTTATCCAGAAACATGCGCGGCGTTCCCGGATCCTCCTCGTCCTTGCAGGGCCAGAAAACCCCATTCTGGCGGTCGATTTTCTCCCAGGTCGCGCCGTAATAGTCGGCATACCCGCCCTTGGTGGCCAAGCGGAATTCGTCGGCCACGTCCTTTGCCGTCTTGAGATGACGGAAATATTGCCCGCGGCCGAGCCTTTCGGCCAGTTCGACCTCGATCAGCCAATCCGGCTTCGACTCGCCGACCGGCTCCTGCGCCTTGTTGATCTTGATGATCCGGCCCTCCAGATTGGTGACCGTTCCTTCATCCTCCGACCACGAGGTCGAGGGCAGCACGACATCCGCAAACTCCGCCGATTCCGACAAATAAAGATCGGAGCACACCATGAAATCGAGATCCTTCAGCACGGCGCGCACGTAATTCTGGTTCGGCGCCGATACGGCCGGATTGGAGCATAGCAGATAGAGGCCGCGAATCGTCTTCTTCTCCATCAGCTCGAACATTTCGTATGCGGACACGCCCGCTTCCGGCATTTCCTCCGGGGAGATGCCCCACACCTTGCACACTTCCTCGACGTGCTTCGGGTTCGTGATCTTGCGGTAGCCGGGGAGCAGATCCGACTTCTGGCCGTGCTCCCGGCCGCCCTGACCGTTTCCTTGGCCCGTAAACGTGGCCACGCCCGACTTCGGCCGGCCGATTTTCCCCGTTACCAGACACATATTCGTATAGCCGGATACGTTGTCCGCGCCTTTCTGCTGCTGCTCGATGCCGCGCGCGAACATGACGACCGCGTTCGGCGCCTTGCCGTAAATTTCCGCGGCACGGATCAGCTTCTCCGGCGCAATGCCTGTAATCTCGCTCGTATACTCCGGAGTAAATGCCTTGACGACCTCGGCCATCTCGTCATAGCCGTTCGTATGCTCGCGCACGAACGCTTCGTCGGCATGCCCGTTCTGAATCAGCAGGTTCACCATGCAGTTCGCGAGCGCAAGATCGGTTCCCGGCCGGAGATCCAGGTGGATGTCGGCGCGGCGCGCGATCGGCGTCTCCCGCGGATCGGCGACGATCAGATAGCCGCCGCGGTTCTGGACCTCCCACACGCGGAACATCGAGGTCGGGTGGCACTCGGCCGTATTGCTGCCGGCAATGAACAGGCAATCGGTTTCGTGCAGATCCGTCCAGGGCAAGGTGGAGCCGCGGTCCACGCCGAACGTGCGGAGGAAGCCGGCCGCCGCGCTCGACATGCAGAAGCGGCCGTTGTAGTCGATGTATCTCGTCTGCAGGGCGACCCGCGCGAATTTGCCGGTCAGGTAGCATTTTTCGTTCGTCATCGATACGCCGCTGAATACCGACACGGAATCTTTGCCGTACTGCTTCTGCAGGCTTTGGAAGCGATTTACGATCAGATCGTAGGCTTCCTCCCAGCTCGCTTCACGGAACCCTTCTTTCGTACCCTTCGTCGAAGCATCGTCACGGATCAGCGGCTTCAGCAAGCGGTCCGGATGATTCGTCTGCTGGTAGGCGGTGACGCCCTTGGGACACATTTTGCCGAGCGTCACCGGCCAGTCGTAGCGCGGCTCGACGCCGATGATTTTATTTGAAGCCGTATCCACCCTTAAGTTCATGCCGCACTGCATGCCGCAGTACGAGCAATGCGTCTTGACCAGGCGCTCGTTCGGATGCGTTTTATTCGCGATAACCTTGAAAAATTTATCCTCTGGCATTCTGGTTGGCCTCCTTGACTGGAATCGTGTGGGTCGGAACGCCGGAGAACCGGGACATGCGGTATTTTCTGCGGCACGGCAGGCAAAGCTCGGCAAGGTTGAAGCCGTCCTTCATATCGAATTGCATATGGTTCTTCTTCAATACCTCGATCACGTCGTTCGACTGCTCTACCGAAACGAACGGCGTGCCGCACACCTTGCAGGGCTTCATCGCCTGCTCGCCGTAATGCTCCCGGTAATTGCGGGCAAATACGCTCATCGGGCGGAACGGAATGTGCGCCAGCTTGCCGAAGGGCAAATAGATCAGCGTCACGATCACCGCCCATTGATGAATCAACGAGACCACCGGCTGCCCCCAGCCGCGGAGAAAAAGGTTCTGGAAAGTCATGATCAGTCCGGTAATGCTGACGAACAGCAGCAAATACAGCGGCAGGAAATCGTAAACGAACGTCTGCTCGGCCCTGGCCTGCATGTTTTTAACCCGGCGGTAGAGCGCCATGCAGACTCCTCCGATCACCATTACCGCCGTAATGTTGAGCGCGTTGTAGAACAGATACCCCAGAAAGCCGTCCGCTTTGATCCGCATCAGGTCAATCCCGAATGCCACAACCGTGTACGTGCGGTTCTCTTCCATCGTAAAATACATCCAGCCGAACACCAGCGGAAAAGTAACGAGCGCCGACAGGATGCAGCCCCATCCCAGCAGCACGTGCTGCGTCCAACGGTACCACCCGCGGTTCCAGATGAAGCGGTAGGTGACCAGGTGCTCGGCCGTCGTTTGCGGCGTGCTTCTTCGGAAAAGCAGCTTGATCCCTTTTTTCAGAATGATTTTGGTCGGCGGCCGCTCCCCCCACGCGATGAAACGGTAGAAAAAACCGCAGATGAAGACGAACGTGCCCACCATGTACCCGTAAAGAGCAAGATCCACGTGGACGAACAAGCGGGAGCCGATGTACATCAGGACAAGAAGCGCGCTGACCGTCAGGAACACGGACTTTGCAAACTTGGAGGCAAAAGCTCGATCCATTCTCAATTCCCCTTTTAATTGGCGTTTACCGGTTATGTATAGTAGATCACACCCCCGACAAGTCCTACTGTGACAAATGTCACGCCGGAGACGGGCAATGCCTTTTCGTCAATTTTCGGTCACAAAATGCCGTCCGTTTCCTGAAGAACGCCGCCCCTCCCGGAACGGCGTGCTTTGTCGTCAACCGATGCGCTCCAGCCGCGGAAAAAGGATGTTGTTCTCCAGATGGATATGCTCGAACAGATCCGATTCCAGCTGCGCCAGCTTTTGGTACGTCAATGTGAACGTCCTGCAGGCATCCGGCGGCAGCGTGTAGTCCGAGGCGATAAAACGCATCACCTTCAATATGTCGCCGACCTTGCCGTGCTCGGCCTCCAGCTCCCCGATCGCTTGAAGCGCCGTTTGCAGCGCCGACCGGGAGCCGGTGTCCCCATATTGCACGATATAAGGAAACACCTCGTTCTCCTCCGCGGCCAGATGCTCCTCCAGCTCGCCCTTCATCAGCCCGAACAATTGGGCCATTTCCCTGATTTCCGGATGCCGCTGCCCGTGCACCCGTACAATTTTGCCGATGAACTCGTCAAGCAGCGGAAGCTCTTCCTTCAGATAGGCATGATGCTTATACACGATATGCGCGATCAGATCGCCCAGCGTTTCATTCCGCCAGTCCTTGGGCGGCTGCTCCTCCGCAGCCAGCATGAACAGCATATTCAGCCTTTCGACAAAAGCGGCCTGACCGATGCTCTGCTCCTGAAGGACGCTGCTGAGCTTGCGGTCGCCGCCGCAGCAAAAATCGATCCGATACTCTTTAAGCAAATTGCTCGCTCCCGGAAAATCGGACACAATCTCGCCGATCGATTCCTCTCCGGTAAAAACGGTCTTCATCAATAAACACCTCCCGGCCTCCACGTTATAAAAAAAATGGCGGTCCATTTGTGAGCGGGAACACAAATTTCGCCATCTGTCACGCAACTGTCACAGGATAGCCGATTTCCGCACAACTTGCCGCTTTTGTGAGCCATCTCACCGTACGTTGCCCGAAAACGGCTTACAATGTTTATCGTTGACGGTTACACGAAAGGAAGGGATCCCGATGCAGCATTCGGCGGCTCCGCGCCATTACGACGATTACCCTTTTATCGTCATTTGGGAGGTTACGAGAGCTTGCGCCTTGAAATGCCTGCACTGCCGGGCCGAGGCGCAGTATAAACCCGATCCCCGGCAGCTGTCCCTGCAGGAAGGCAAGCGGCTGATCGATCAGGTCGCGGACATGGAGCAGCAGCCGCTCTTCGTGTTTACGGGCGGGGATCCCCTGATGCGGGCCGATCTGTTCGAGCTTGCCGACTACGCGATCCGGGAACAAAAGCTGCCGGTGTCCATGACGCCGAGCGCAACCCCGAAAGTGACGAAAGAGGCGATCCGGAAAGCGAAGGAAGTGGGGCTTTCCCGCTGGGCATTCAGCCTGGATGGGTCCAGCGCCGAGATCCACGACCATTTCCGGGGGACGAAAGGCTCCTATGAGATGACGATGCGGGGGATCGGGTACCTTCAGGAATTGAATATTCCGCTGCAAATCAATACGACCGTATCGAACTACAACCTGCACGATCTGCCCCGCATCGCCGGGAAGGTGGAGCGGATGGGCGCCGTGCTGTGGAGCCTGTTCTTTCTTGTGCCGACAGGCAGAGGCCAACAGAAGGACATGATCACGCCCGACGAGCATGAGGAAGTGATGCGCTGGCTGCATGGCATGGGCGAGCAGGCGCCGTTCGGCATCAAGACCACCGAAGCGCCGCATTACCGCCGGGTGGCCGCGCAGGAGAGAAGCCGCCGCGACCCCGCCGCGCGGCAAGTGAGCCAGCATGCCCTGCCGCCGATGAGACGGGCGGACGGGCTGGGACGGGCGCCGAAAGGCGTGAACGACGGGGACGGCTTCGTGTTTATCAGCCATACCGGGGAGGTTTATCCGAGCGGCTTCCTGCCCGTCTCCTGCGGCAACGTCCGGCAGAGCCCGCTGCTGGACATTTACCGCGACTCGCCCGTCATGCGCCGGCTGCGCGACAAATCGCTGCTCAAAGGCAAATGCGGCGCCTGCGAATTCAAGTCGCTGTGCGGCGGCTCGCGGGCAAGGGCCTATGCGGTGACGGGCGACTATCTGGAAAGCGATCCCGCCTGCTCTTACATCCCCAAGGGGTTCGCCGACGTACCGGCTTTATCGAGAAAGCCGGTTAAGCCATGAAAAGACAAAAGACCGAATCCTGTCGACATGACGGGATTCGGTCTTTTTTATTCGGCGCCGGTTCACTTCTCGTTCCACTGCTTCAACGCTTCCAGGTCGTATATGACAAAGCCCGCCCGGCTGATTTCGATGATGCCGTCCTTGCGAAGCTGGTTCAACAGCCGGCTTACCGTCTCGCGCGTCGTTCCGATCGTATTGGCGAAATCCTGGTGGGTCATCGGAATCGAGATCCGGATTTGTCCGTCGACCTCTTTCCCGTAGTTTTCCGCCAGCTTGATGAGAAACATCTGCCCGCGGTTTTGCACGTCCTGGCCTGTAAGCTCCTGCAGCTTTTTTTGCAGCTCGTTTATTTTTTCGCTCAAGACGCTCATAATTTTGATGGCGACGCCGTGCCGGCTCGACAGAAACTGTTCGAATGGCCGGACGGGCAGCGCGATCAGAACGGCGGGCACGATCGCTTCCGCGGTGGCCGGATAAGGATTGGAGTTGAACAGCCCCGTGTGCGGAAACATATCCCCTTTCTTTAGAAACGATACGATATGCTGATGGCCGTTCTCGTCCGTTTTGTACGTTTTCACCAGTCCGGTCTGGATGAAGTACACCGCTTCCTTGTCGCCGCCTTCGTTGAAAATAACCGACTTCTTCCGGTAGCTTCGCCCGATCGCAAAAAGGCTCAGCTCCTCCATCTCTTCGGCCGTCAAATCCCGGAATAACGGGACCTGGCGCAATATTTGCTTCGCGTATTTCTCTTCGGCCATGCCGTCCACCCCTTTATTCGATCATAATGCACGGTCGGCAAAATGACAATTGAAAAAAGGGAATCCGCGTTTTGGCAGGCAAGCTGTCCCTGACGAAGTTTGGGGAAATGGGTAAATACTTTATTTCTCTTCCGCCCATCCCATAGTGTTTAAGCTGTCGGTTATCGAAGCTAAATGTTGTTTGGTTTCATCGGTACCCAATTCATAAATATAATTGTAGATTTCCTTTAAATAATAATCATACCGATCGTTTGAATTGTCGTGATGGTAAGGAATGGCAAGATATTGAGCTCGAAAAAAACAATTATGGTCGGACTCCTTGAGCATAACAAATAATTTTCTCAGTTTTTCAATTTCTTCTGAATTTGCTTCGATCTCCAATTCATATGCTGCGTCACCTTGTTGTTCCATAATGGTTTGGCCTTGAACCGAAATGTAGTATTTTTTCTTTTCCATAAGTTTGATTCCCCCGTCTACCATTTATAAAAAAAACCTAAGACGATTGCGCCGAGAATGACGATTATGGGAAAAAGCACGTAGGCTACAATGCCTGGATTCGTTCTGACAGGATTGTTAAGTAATTTTTTGTCCACGCCCATATCCCATTCTTTGTTTTGTTGTTTTCTTATAAGGTTAACGGACAAGACAAAAGCGATTAAACAAACAACGGCCCCAATGAAGATGAATGTATTGACCAATTTAATCACCAGCCTCTGCAACAGTTTCCTTGTTAGTGTCTCGATACGCGTGCTTCCTTATACATCGGAAAAATGGTTCGAGCGCATCGATCGTTCGTAGAAAAAAAGGCCGCGGATCCGCGGCCTTTTGCATTCAACTGTTCGCCCATTTTTCCCCGATTTGACAGACATGTTTAAAGCGGTCTGCGGGGAGAGGGAGGACGTTATCCGGCGACTTTGCCGATCTTGACCTGAAACAGCTCGGGTCCCCGCTCCAGGTAATCCCAGGAAAACCGGCCGCCTCTCGTGGCCTGGAACTGAAAGAACAATGGCTTCGGATCGTGGTCGTTGATCAGCAGCAGCGCTTCCCCTTCCTCCAGCTCGTCAAACGTTTGAAAAATAACCTTATGCTTTAATTGCGGCGGGTATTCCGGAGCTTTGATTACGGCGGCAAATTCGCTCACACTGTTTCCTCCTCGTTTACTTGTTGTCGTTTCGGTTTCATTATAAGCACCCCGCCCCGGCCGCTTTGTGAGGCAGATCACGCAAAACGAAAACAGTTCGTGATCTTTGTCATATCCGGCTCCTGCTATCGGTGCTAGATTAATGGCAGCCGATTGAGAAGGAGCAGATCCATGACGTCTAATCCGAGGAAGCATATCGCCGTTATCGGCGGAGGGATCACCGGCCTTTCCGCCGCTTATGAACTCATGGCAGGGACCTCCGCGGCCGATTGCCCCGTACGCGTCACTGTAATTGAGAGAAGCGGCAGGCTCGGAGGGGCCGTTCAAACGGTCGCGCGCGACGGGTTTATTATTGAACAAGGACCCGATTCCTTTCTGTCCCGCAAGCCCGCCGCCGTCAAGCTGATCCGCGCGCTCCGCCTGGAGAACGATCTGGTTGGCATGAATCCCGCCGCCGGCAAAAGCTTCATCTACCTGAACGGCCGGCTGCAGGCGGTTCCCAAGGGGCTCATGCTGGGCATACCGACCCGGCTGAAGCCGTTTCTGTCAACGGGCCTAATCTCTTTCAAGGGGAAAGCCCGCGCCTCCCTGGACCTGGTATTGCCGGGAACGAAGCACGGCGGCGACGTTTCGCTGGGAAGCCTGATCGAAGGACGGCTCGGCAAAGAGGTAGCCGATTCCCTGGTCTCGCCGATTCTGGCCGGCATCTATGCCGGCGACCTGCACCGGCTCAGCACGGCGGCTACTTTCCCGCAGCTGCTGGACATGACCGCCCGCCACCGGAGCCTCATTATGGGAATCGTCAAAGGCCGCGGCAAGGGCGCGCCTTCCGCCCCGGCTTCGGGCACGGAGCTGCCGCAGCATCTGCGCGGCAGCATGTTTCTGAGCTTGAAAAGAGGCTTGCGGTCGATCGTCGACCGGTTAAGCGAGGAACTGATCCGTATGGGGGCGGACATGAAGACGGGGACGGCCCTCGAGTCCATAGGGCGGATCGGCAACGGATACAAGCTTCGCCTTGCGGATCAATCCGTTATCGCGTGCGACGGCATCGTGTTTGCCGGTCCCGCAGAGGAAGCCGCCGGGCTGCTGCAGCCGTTCGGCCTTGGCAGCATCGCCGGGCTCCGGCAGGTGCCGGACGTGTCGGTAGCGAACGTGGTCATGGCTTTTGAAGGGCGGAGCTTTCCGAAGCCGCTTGAAGGGTCGGGCTTCGTCGTGCCGCGCAAGGAGAAGATGAGCATCACGGCCTGCACCTGGGCATCGTCCAAATGGAACCATACGGCTCCCGAAGGAAAGGTGCTGATTCGCGCCTATGTCGGACACGCCGCCGACGAATCCCATCGTAATGTGGATGACGAAGAACTGTCCCTCATGGTGATGAAAGACTTGAGCCGAGTGACCGGTACGCTTGATGCGCCGCTGTTCAAGCTCGTAACCAGGCATCCGCTGGCGATGCCGCAATATTTGCCGGGCCATCTGGAGCGCATACAAGCCGTCGAGCGGGAGCTCGAAGACCGGTGTCCGGGTCTCGTGCTCGCAGGCAGGTCCTATCGGGGAGTCGGCATCCCCGACTGTATCGATCAAGGCGTCAAAGCGGCCGGGAAGGTGCTGGGGCAGCTTGGCTTGCATCCGCCGACCTGAGACGATCGGCGGATGTCTAGGCGCCCTCGGATTGCGCGCCGACGCCGAGGCGCCGTCCGATCCGTTCGGCGGGCGCCGGCTTCCCGACGAAATATCCCTGTACGATGCAGCACCGGCGGGTTTTGAGAAAAGCAATCTGTTCCTCCGTTTCAACGCCTTCGGCAACAATTTCCATATTTAATTGCCGGCCTAAATGGATGACCGCTTCCGTAATCGCCGCATCCTTCGAATCTTCAGGGATACCGAAAGTAAACGACTTGTCGATCTTCATTTCATCAATCGGAAAATGCTTCAGATAGCTTAACGATGAATAGCCGGAGCCGAAATAAAGCCTGATGCCGATGCTCGGGCTGATCGTGATTTCATTGCCTTCTATGAAGAACGGGGTCGCCAAACGGTCTATAATCGACTGAGCCGTATCCGCGCACGCGCGGCTGCCTTTGCCGGACCGGACCACGATAAATTCGTCTCCTCCGAATCTGGCGATCAGGCCGTCTTCTCCGACAATGCTTTTCAGACGACCGGCGACACCCTGCAGCAGAAGGTCGCCAATCTCATGGCCGAACGTATCGTTCACATATTTGAAACGGTCCAGATCGACAAACATGACCGCTATCTCTTCCTTTGCGGCTGCCGCCAGCGAAATTTGCCCGGACAAATGCGCATACAGTTTTTTACGGTTGGGCAACCCGGTCAGCACATCATGGTAAGCGATATGGTGCAGTTCCTCGGTTTTGCGCTCCAGCTCCGCCGTTCGCTGCTTCACCTTTTCTTCGAGGCTTTCCGAAAGCTTCTGCAGCCTGCCGAACAGCTTCTCATTTTCCGATAAAGATACGAATTGCCTCGTAATGATTAGCGACATCGTGATCAACAGCCCCACTTCGATGCTCTCGATTCTTCGGTTGATATGGGAGAAAAAGACGATGATCATCAATCCGATAACGCTCACGGTAAAAATAATGTTGTTGTTGTATTTTTCCCGGATGATATCGTGGGGATGAACCGGCTGCTCATGCTCGTGCTTGGCCGCATACAAACCTGAAAATCCTTTCAGGAGAACCGTTAAAGTCCACAGCGGCTCGAGCAGGCTTCCCTCCTTATAGGTTTCATAGAGCGATACGTATACATAAATCGAATCCGCCGCGATTTGAGTCAGAAATCCGAAGGCAATGACCATCAGCACTTTCGACCGGTATTGGGAGTTGATCAATAAATATACGGTGGCGAAAAGCAAACCCAAATCCAGGATCGGGTAAGCGATGAAGACCAGTCGTACGGCCATCGGGACGGAGGAGAACGTTAAGGCGGGCCCGATAATAAAGTACCAGCTCAAGCTGGCGGCTACGGTCATCAGAATGATAATATTAAACAGAAAGATGACGGTGTGGGACTTTCGCTTTATGCTTTTCGTTTTGATGATCAGGGCTGCCAGAAAAAACAGGTATTGCATCAGCCACAAGGCGTTCGTCCACCCGGCAAACGGTACGGCTTCTTGCAAAATGAAATGGTAATAAAGAGAAAAGACGTAAGCGGCGACGGCAAAAAGATTAGCCACACATAAGAGCAGCCAGAAAAACCTGCCTTGGCCCCGGGTTGCCCGGTAGGTTCTCCACAACCACGCAAAGCAGCTGCGGAAAAGCCAATTGCACCAAGCAATCCTGCCGGGGAATGTCGATATTTCCCAAAACCCTTCTCCTCTTCAAGGGGAATTTGCTTGGTTTTTAATTTCTGTAAGGTTTTGTTCTGCGTCATCCGACCTAGATTTCTATGCAGGTTTGGGTACCCGGCACACCGGATACCCAAGCCCTGTTCAAACTGCCTTCTACTGCTTCGTGAGCCGCACATCGTCAATGTGCAGCGTCGTTCCTCCCGGCGAATCGACGTAGAAGCCGATGTCGATCTGGCCGTTCGTCACCATAATGTTGCTGATGCTGATGTACTTCCAGACGCCGTCGTTGCTAATATTGCTGAAAATGGCGGAGCCTCCGTAGTTCGTGATTTCGGCTCTTGCGGTGGTCGGCGTCGCGTTCTTCAGCCGCACCCACGCCTCGAACTTGTAGTTTGCGTTGTTCACCGGCACGCTGATGACCTGATGAATGCTTTGCTGATAGGGGCCCGCCGCCCAGAAGTAAGCGCGCTTGTCTCCCGTCCAGGGGGACTCGGGCGGATTCGTTCCGGAACCGCTGTCTATGCCGTAGGCGGTCGGTTGACCGGCCGGACGCCATTCCGTCCAGTTCGTGGTCTGGGCCGGATTGCGCTCGAAATCGCCGTTGTCCAGCAGGTTTTGTTCGGAGACGGGCGTTCCCGGAGCCGCAGCGGAAACGAGCAGCCTGTCAAGGTTGATGTTGCCGCTGTCTCCCGTGTCGTATCTGAACGCGATCGTATTGCTGCCGGCGTTCAAGGTGACGGTTTGCGTCTGATCCCGCCAGTCGTTCCAGTTCGCTCCGGGGCTCGCGAAGGCGGTTTGGCCGATTTTAACGCCGTTGACATAGGTGCTGAGCGTTTTCGTTACGGAAGTGGCGTTGGCATAACGCAGCGCCGCTTGGTAACTGCCCGCGCTCGGCACGTTTACGTTGAATTGTACCTGCGATCCCGCGGCCGTCATATTATCGACGAACGACGAGCCGCTGTAATACCAGTGGTCCGTATTCCGGGAAGCGCCGCCGGACAGATCGGCGCTTTCGGCTTCATACTTGGCTGCGGCCGGCGAGAGCGGCACCGAGACGGAGTCCAGATTCACATTCCCCGTATCACCCGCTTCGCTGTAATACTTGTAGGTGATAATATTGCTTCCGGCCGTAAGCGGCAGCGTCTCGGCTTGCGTGCCCCACGTCGACCAATTCGCCAAGTTGGCGAGCGTCGTCTGCTTCACCCATTTGCCGTTGACGAAAATGCTCACCTTCTTGCTTGCACCCGTAGCGTTGGCGTATCGCAGAGCGACGCTGTAATCGCCGCCTGCCGTCACTTTCGGATAAACGGTAACGGCCGCGCCGGCATTCCAGAAGCCTTCGACGAATCCCGTACCGGTATAGCCCGGGTAGTTGTTGTTGACGGATGCTTTGGTGCTCGTCGAATTGCCGGATAACGATGCGTCTTCCGCTTCGTACATAACGGAGGCTGCCGGCACGGATGCGCTGCCGTTTACGGTTACGGATTTGTTCGACGCCGCTCCCGCCGCCAGCTTGACGTACGTGACCGGCCCGTAAACGTCCTTGCCCGTCGTCCAGCCTTCACCCGCGGCGGCGCGAAGCGCATTAAGGTTCGCATAGGAAGTCATCGCCGCACCGTTATTGGTGACGGAAGTTCCGGCGGCGCCGTGAATTTTGACGATATACGATTGCAACGGCGGTGCATAGGACCCGCTCTTGGCGTTTAACGCGAAGCTGATTGTGCCCGAACCGTTATCCCGCGCCGTCATGAGCTGTTTGAAAAAGGCGCCGTTCTCGTAAGCGTAGCTCGCTCCGTCGTCATCGTAATACGTGAACGAGGACTGCGCCGTGTCCGGGAATACGTCCACGTCCACCGAAGTCACCGCGCTTTGCCCCACGTAATCCTGAACCTTCTGCGTCGGAATGATGGCGCCCTTCTTGATAAAAAGCGGGATATCCGTCAGCGTGTCGGGATTGACCGGATAACTGATCGTTTGCCCTCCGGCATAGACGGTTCCGCGGAAATAATCCGTCCAGGTGCCGCCGGGCAGGTAAATTTGTTTAGAGCTCGGCTGTTTCTCGGTGATCGGCGCGGCGAGCAGCCAATCGCCGAACATCCAAGCGTCCGTGTAATCCCTCGCATTCGGATCGGCCGGGTAATCCTGCATGAGCGGCCGCACGAGCCCGTTGCCGTTCTCGTAGGCGCTCCTTTCATAGGCATAAATATAAGGGATAAGCGAATAACGCAGCTGAATCGCCTGCTTCGCCGCCTCCTCGGCCGTCGTCCCGTAATACCAGGGCTGGCGCTGCTGCCTGTTATTGCCGTGTACGCGGAATACCGGCGACAAGGCGCCGAACTGCATCCAGCGGGCGTACAGGTCCGGGTTCGGGTTGTTCGTGGTTCCGTCCTGCTGGTTGAAGCCGCCGACATCCATGCCCCATTTTACCTGTCCGTTGTTGATGGAAGAGAGCATGGCCGCCTTCTGCTCCTGGAGGCCGGCCGCCCAATTGATCCGCTCGCCTTTGTAGTATTGGATGCCGATGTCGCCCGACCACAGCGTCGTCGCATACCGCTGCGCGCCCGGGTAGAACGTCCGCGATGTCTGCCATACCCGTGCGGCGTTGGCCGTATAGGCCCGTTGTCCCTCGTACATCGTCTGCGCCATAAATCCCGTCGTAAAGTTGCCGAACCAATACGTCACCCCGTTGGAAGACACTTTATCGGTTTCGTCGTTCCACCAGCCGGCGATGCCTTTATTGTACGCGTCGATCGAATTATTCCAGAACCAGTTGCGCTGCGAGGCGTTGTACGGATCGATGCTGCGCACCGCAACCGGGATGAAGTAATCCTGGTATTCGTTGTGCCCCGGATAGAAATATCCGCCGTTCGCCGCATCCGTGCCTTGAACGGTCGGATTGCCGCCGAAATCCTTCGTGACGATTCTCGGCTTGGTGATGCCGATCATCTTCACGCCTTTGGCGTCCATCGCCGTTTTAAGGGAGGTGGTCGCGGCCGAAGGGAAATTCGTCGTATTCCAGGCAAACTCGCCGTAGTTGTTCTCCCCGTATTTTTTCCAGTCGTAGTCGATGCCGTAGCCGTCGAGCGGGATATTTTTCGCCCGATACGTGTCGACGTTGTTCGTGAGCTCGGTTTCGTTGATATTCCACTCGAAGTTCATGAATCCGAGCGACCACTTCGGCAGCATCGGCGGCTTGCCCGTAATCTCGGCCACTCCGCTCATCACTTCCTTGGGATTGCCGACCATGATGTAATAATCCACATTCTGCTTCGTATACCGCCGCCCTTCGGTTGGGGTGCCTCCATAGTAAAATTCAAGCTTGCCTGTCGCGCCGTCCGTGTAGGGATAACCGCCGTCGCTGTCGACGACAACCCCGTAGCCGGCCGTGCTCCACATGATCGGGCCGCCGGAATCGCCCTGCTCGCCCGCGTGGGCGGCATGGGTGGAGCTGTTCCGAAGCAGGCTGCCGCCGCCTTCAAAGGCGTCGAAGCTCCGGATGCCGTAGATGTTGTCGCCCGGCGCATGCTGGAACCGGACGCCGTCGTAGAATACGCCGCCCGCGGAAGGCTCCCACAGCAGCGTCGTGCCGTCGGCTTTTTTGACCGTCATGCGGACCGGATTTTTGGATAGCTCGATTCTCATTTTGGACGTCGTGATCGTCATCGGATCCGTTGTCGTCGTGATCGTCGCGCCGACCGCGGACCAGGTTTTATTCGGATCGATCATCGGCGTGCTTGAGCTGGCCGCAATACCGTTCGGGCGGTAATTCGCCTTGAGGATGCCTTCGGCCGCGGCCTGCAGCACCAGGAGGTCGTCATTCGGCTCCAGGCCGTTGTCGATCGTCAGCGTAAGCGTGTCGCCCGTTACGCTCGTCGATATCAAATTGCCGAGCGCGCTTACATAGGCTTGAGCCGACACCGCCGGACCGACGGAAACGGAAGCGGCCAGCAGCGCTGCGGCCAGGATGAACGATATCGCGCGGCGCCGAAACTTGTGCCAAGCGTTCATAAACAAGTCCACCTTCCACATGATAGTCGGGAAGGAAGGAGGCCGGCAACGGCCTCCCTTTCCCGCCGATTCCGGTTAGGAAACCGTGATATGGTCGAGATTGACGCCGAGCGAGCTCGTGCCGTCATAGCTCACTTTAATCGTGTTCGCCCCTGCATTCAGCGTGACGTTCAGCGTCGCGGTCGCCCAGGTCTCCCAATTCGCCGTTTGCGGCAGCGCCAGGTCCGTCACTTTCACGTTGTTGACGTAAATCGCTCTCGATGCGTTGCCTCCCGCCGAGCTGTAGCGGATGCCTATGGTATACGTGCCGCTCGTTTTGGCCGACACCTCGAACGTGACCGAATCCCCGGCCGTTTCGAAGCCGTCGACGAAGCCGGTGCCCGTGTAGCCCGCATGATCGGTATTGGTCGACACATTGACCTGGGTTGCGAACTCGGCCTCATATTCCACCTTGCTCACACCGTTCAGCACGACGGTCTGCGCGCTTGCGCTCGCGCCGAGCTTCACGTACGTGAACTTCTGGACGGAATCGTAGTACCATCCGGAGGCGGAGGAGATGAGCGCGGCAAGCGTCGATTGCTGCGTCAGCGCCGAACCCCCGACCGTTACGGAAGACGGCCTGGTCGTAAACACCTGCAGCGTTTTGACGGAATTGACCGCCGGCAGCGACACCGTCGTCTTGCCCAGCCCGAACTCCTCCGTCGACGTGATTCGCTTGACGGATCCGCCGATGTCGTCGTTCCAGTCATAGCTTGTCGTGCCCGACGGGTAGATGCGGAACGTCAAGTTGTTGTAGCTGGTCAGGCTGTTGCCGATCGTGCCGCCGAGCTGATACTGCGCGTTCAGGTTCATCGGCAGGATGCTTCCCGCTTTCACGAATACCGGAATGTCATCGACGCCGGCGTAGTAGCTGATCGTGCGTCCGCCCGGTCGCTGCGCGCCCCACCAGAAATCGATCCAGTCGCCTGCCGGCAGGTAAACGCTCTTGTTCGTTTCGCCCTGGTTGACGACCGGCGCGACGAGCAGGTTGTCGCCGAACATGTACTGCTCCGTCAGCCCGTACGTATTGCTGTCCGCCGGGTATTCGAGCGCCATCGCCCTCATCATCGGGACGCCGGTATCGCTGCTTTTCTTCGCTTCGCTGTAAATGTACGGAAGCAGGTTCATGCGCGTGTTCGTATATTTCGCGAAATGGCTGATGATCGTAGTGTCGCCGGTGCGCGCCTGCGCGTTCCACGGCGAGCGCTCCTCGCTGATGCCGGAGCTGCCGTTATTCTCCGAGTGGAACTGCATGATCGGCGAGAACGCGGACATTTCCGTCGCGCGCTTATACAATTCGGCCGTCGGGTAGGTTCCCGTAAAACCGGCAAGATCCCAGCTCCAAAAAGGAACGCCGGACATCCCCGCGCTCAGGCCGGCCCTCACGGCATCGCGGAACGCCGAGAACGTCGACTCCTGGTCGCCCGCCCAGAAGATCTGGTTCTGCTGCGCCCCCTGCGTCCCCGACCGGCTGAAGCTGACGGCGTCGGACTTCTTGGATTTGGCGTACTGGTTGTAGGCCTTCACATAATCGTTGGAGTACTGGTTGCGCATCTCGTCGCCCTTTTTGCCGTTTGCGAACGTATTCCAGCGGCCCCACACCATTTCGCCGCCGTCCGTCTTGAATCCGTCGATTCCCACACTGTCGAAAAGATAGCTGCGCTTGGACATCCACCAGTTCGTCGCGGCCGAGTTCGTGTAATCGAGCAGCAGGCTGTTCTCGAACCACTGCCCCCACGGAATGCGGTACTGCCCGCCGCTGCCGTTGCCGACCGCGTACCCTTGCGAGATCATGTACGCTTCATCGTTATCCTTCTGCGCGTAAGGGGTCGACGTGTACTTCTGGATCGGCACCTGCCACAGCAGCACCTTCAAGCCGTTCGCATGGATATCGTCCACCATCTGCTTCGGGTTCGGCCACCTGCCGCCCGCCGGAAAAGTGAAATCCGCGTAGGTCAACGCCTGGCCCCCGGGTTTCGGCGTGTATTGCGCGTCGTTGAAAATATAGAACGTTTGCTCGTCGCTCCACTGCTCCAGCACCATCGCCGTTGCCGGAATGTTGTTGGCGTTCGCGTTGCTGATCGCCCCCGCAACCTCCGATTGGCGGTCCCATTCGTTGGCCGACATCCACAGCCCGAACGCCCACTTCGGCACGGCGGCCGGCTTGCCGGTAATCGTCGTGTAATTGCTGACGACGCCCTTGAGATCATTGCCGTAAATAAAGTAATAATCGAGCAGCGAGCTGGCGCTGCCGCCGGTGTTCGCCGTGAAGCTGTACATATCGCTCCGTTCGGTCGCCAGGCGGAACTTCGAATAGTATGTGGTGTTGAGGAAAATGCCGTAGCCGTTCGTATTGAGCATGAACGGTATCGCCATATACGTGCGGTCGTTCTGGTTCCGGTATTGGTTGTACACATACGTATCCACGTCGCTGCCGCGCTTGCGAATGCTGTTGTAGCGCTCTCCGAATCCGAAAAACTCCTCGCCCGGCGGCGTGTAGAAATTATCCTGCACCTTGTCGACGATCGTGCTGCCGTTGGTCAGCCAGGCCAGGTTGCGATTGACCGTGCTGTCATACTGGCGGGCGATCAGCGTCGTTCCGTCCGGCTTATATACGCTAAGCTTGAACGGATTTTTGTCGACCTTGATTTTCAGCTTGGACGTGCTGATCCACGTTGTCGCGGAGGTGTCCGAAACCGTATAGTTGCTCAGTCCGCTGCTGAACGTGCCCGAACCGTTAGGCGACAGCTGCAGGCGGAACACGTCGTCCGCCGTGAACAGCAGGTTGATTTTCGGCGACATCGTTCCCGTATTCGGGACGGCGTTCAACACGACGCGGTTGGTGTTGTCGGTCACGCTGCCGATGCTGCTGACCGACTCCCAGTCCGTTACGGTGAAGGTGAACGGGCCGACCGTTTTCTCGTTCGCCCCGTCTTTGTTCGCGCGCACCGTGTAGGCAATGACATCCCCCTTGCTGAAGCTGCCGAGGTTGGCCGACCAGTATGTGTTGTTGCCGCTGTTGTACTGCCAGGACGCGCCCACTGCGGGCTGGGTGATGCCGTTCTTCGTCCAGGTCACCCAGGCCGTCTGCCCCGGCTCGATCGGCCACGTCGTAATTTTAATAGAAACATTCTCGCCGGCAACGGGGTCGCGCGGACTGCGTTCCGTCGCCTGAATCTCATACAGATCGTCAATTCCGTACGGGGCGTGGTACACGCCGTCGATCGCATACACGGTAGAGGCCAGCAGAACGAATGACATGACGATCGCGGCGAGCATGGCCACGGTCTTTCTTCGTCTCTTGAATCCCATCAATCTCATCACCTTTCATGCTTTTTAGCGAATCGCCTGCCCACACGCAGGCTGCGTGGGCCCGAGACTGCAACCGCCCATAAAGGAAGCGTTTTCAATAATGGTTCCGGGCATCCCTCCTTTCTCAATCGGTGAAAAGCGCCTGCACCGGGAAACGTTTCATTTCATTCCTCTCGGTGCAGGCGCTCTATTGTTGCGGTTATGGATGAATCGTGATTTCGCCGCCGGCCTCTCCGACGGCGACCAGCACTTCTCCGTCGCGAACGCAGTAGGTTCCGGCGCTCAGCAAGGACGCCTCGCCGACGCGCTCGAATGACAGGCTTCCTGCTTGCACGGAGGAAACGCCGTCAAGCCCGCCAACGATAAATACCGCCGGCTCCGTCCGGTTGCCGTTCCACTTCAAACGGATGCCGTCAGCGTCGCGTTCCGCCCCGATGCCGATCGACAGCCCCAAATCGTCTTCGAAATGGGCGGCAGCCGTATCCGTCAAATAGACAAGGAAACAAAGGCGCTCGTAGCGGTCGGTCCGATTGCCGACATGGTCGCCCAGACGGCAATCCTGGCCCAGATTCAATGCCAGCACGCTGTTCTGCTTCACATAAACGGGAATGCGGGCCAGCTCCGCCTCTACCTTCACGAGCCGCGGCCCCGCAATCTCTTCGCCGCCGAACAGGGGCAGCCATCTGCCTTCGGGGAAATAGATTTCCTTGGTATAAGCGCCTTCCTCGACGATGGGCGCCACAAGGAGACTATCGCCGAACATATACTGTCCGGTCATCTCCGTGCAGTGGGGGTCATCCGAATGTTCCAGCAGCATGGCCCGCATGAGCGGCACGCCGGTGCGGCTCGTTCGGACAGCCTGCTCATAAATATAAGGCAGCAGGTTCATCCGGATATCCGCATAACGCTTATACAGCTCGATGACGGCGGGCTGTCCCGTCCGTTCGGCGATATTCCACGGTGTCCGGTCCTGGTTGAACTCCCCCTTCGTCTCCGCGTGGTACTGCATAACCGGACAAAAAGCGGCCATCTGCGTGGAGCGCACGAACAATTCCGCGGTCGGAATGTCGCCGTGGAAGCCGCCCAGATCCCAGCCCCAGAACGGGATGCCCGACATGCTGCTCGTCAGGCCCGCGATCAGCGAGGAGCGGAACGCTTCAAACGTCGACCGTTCGTCCCCGGCCCAGTGCAGCGGATACCGCTGCGCTCCGGTATAGCCGGCACGGCTGAACGTCACGCCCCCGCCTTCGGCGACCTGCTGCACGAAGTCGTAATAGCTTCCCGCATACAGGTTCGGGTAAAGATTGCGCATCTCCCGGCCCGTCGAGCCGTCGTGAAACTTCAGGCCATGGCCGAACACGAACTCGCCGCCGTCCGTTTTGAAGCCGTCGACCCCGAGCTCCTCCACCAAATAACGGCGTTTATCGAACCACCAGCGCTTCGCCTCGGGATTCGTGTAGTCGATAATATGGCAATCCTTGAACCAGTTGTACGGCAGCGTAAACGGCTCGCCGTTCTCATCGTGCACGCAATAGCCCCGCTCCAGGAACGTCCGCTCATCGCGGTCCCGCTGCTCATGAACGACGCCGTACATGAACTTGTGGATCGGAATTTGCCACAGCAGCACCTTCAAGCCGTCCGCGTGGAGGTCGTCCATCATCCGCTTCGGATTCGGCCACCGCCCCCATTCGGGAAAACGAAAATCCGCGTAGCGGAACGGCTCGGAGCCGTCCTTCACCTCGTACTGCGCATCGTTGAAAATGTAGAACGTCGCCTCGTCGCTCCACTGCTCCAGCACGAGCACGGTGGCCGGAATACGGTGCCGGTTCGTCAGCTCGACCTGCTTCATCACCTCTGCCTGCGAATCCCAGTTGTTGCTCGACATCCAGGGACCGAACGCCCACTTCGGAGGGAGCGCCGGCCGCCCGGCGATTCCGGCGAACTGGCCGATCATGGACAGCGGTTCGCCCGCGAATAAATAAGCGGTCAATTGCTGGGAGACGGTATGCAAATCCGCCTCGATCTCCACCAGATCGGACAAACGGGTGTGGAAACGGAACTTGGAATAGAGCGGCGTATCCAGAAATACCGCGTATTTGCCCGAGCTGACGGCAAAAGGAACCGGCATATACGTTTTGAGCCCCTGATCCCGGTATTGATTGTAGACATACTGGTCCACTTCCTGCCCCGAGTAATCGAAGTGGGAGTATCGTTCCCCCATGCCGAACCAGCGGTGCTCCGCCTTGGACTTCCAGTTGAACCTGACCTTATGCAGCATGCCGCTTCTGTCCGTCAGCACTTCCAGGAACGGCTTCCCTTCTATACCGTAGCTCTCGATCAGAACGCCCTGCTCATTGCGGAGCAGCAGTTTAAGCGCTCCGTTCTCCCTGCGAGCCGCGAGCTGCGCCCCGGCAAGCGCGAGCACGGCTTCCGCCGTCTCCGCGGCTTCGCCGGCGCCGTTCGCCGCACCGTGCGGAACCGCCTCAAACGACAGCCTCGCCGCACCGGTTTCATGCCGCGCCAGCGTGACGACCGGCGAACGTTCGCCGAATTCCGGCCTGCCGGCAAATGTGACGGCAATGCTGTCGTCGGACGCCTCCATCGACCGCACACGGTCGACAGGCAGCCATTGCCGCACGAGAAAACGGTACGGCTCCGATTGCTGCACGCCGTTGTCGCCTTCCAGCCGGAACTCGTACCGAACCTCCTGTCCCGCCTCGAAAACACCCAAACGGGCGGCCCACACTTTATCGCCGTCCGGCGTCGTTTCCGCCTGCATCCGGATCGTCTCCGCACAGGCTGCGCCGTCCGCCATAACATGGACCGTCACGCGCTGATTCGGATGAAACGGCCGGGTCAACAATCGAACGAATACGGTATCGCCCGCTTCGGGCTCGCGCGGCAGCCTTTCATAAGGCAGCGTAACATAAGGATCGTCGTACCCTGTCGGCTTATGCAGCAGATCGACCGTATCCGCCGCCGCACCGGCCTTCAGCAGTCCCCCGGACCGCACGCTGGCGGACGCCAATTCAAACAGCACAACGCTCAGCCGGCTGTCCGGCGCCTGCGACTGCGACTGCCAATGCGAGAGAAACAGCGGCTCCCGGGCGGTCGATACATCCAGCTCGCCGATGCTGCCGTCTGTCCGGAAAAGCCCTTCCACATGCGCCAGCAGCGATTTCGCCTTGCCGATCTCGCCTTTGTTCGCGTAATACCAGGCGAGCAGGCAAGTGACATCGGTCCGCTCGCAGCCGCCGAACCAGGTATCGTTCGCCGACAGCCGGACGCCTTTGCCCGTGAGGGATTCCTCGACGACCGCCAGCGCCTCGATCAGAATGCGGTCCTCGATGCCGAGCAGTCCGAACGGAATGGCGGCCGCCACGATATCGCCGTGCACGGCCGTGTCGCCCAGCTCGCTGACGACCCGCCCGTCTTTAATGAAACGGGCGAATAAAAGCTCGCGAATCGATTTCATGAGCTGCTGTGTCCGCTCATCCCCGGCATGCGGTCCGATCGAGCTGAGACCGGCATAATAAATGGCCAGGTTCGTCAGAAACACGCCGCTGCGCCGCGGATCGAGCCAGTGGCTTTGGGGCGTCCGCCACCCGCCTTCGATGCGGCCGATCGCCTTTGCAATGGCGGTCCCATCGTTCTGAAGCAAGCTGTAGTCCTGTGTCGCGTTCATATATTCTCCGGCCGCCCAAAGCGCAAACGCCTCGTCCGGGGCGGATTTGTCCCCTGCCGCGAGAAGCTCCGCAGCCAGCGAATACGCCGCAGGGGCATTACCCGACTTCATAAATGCGTAAGATCGAAACGCGTTGTCGCGATGCTGCGCCGTGGTAGCCAAACTTTCCAATGCATGATACCTCCTGGGAACGAATGAGCAAAACTTCGATAGAAAAAGGGGCCATTGTACAAAACAACAGCCCCGACAGACCAACCGATTGCTTATTTTGCGAGCAGCTTTTCGACGTTCGCCTGCGCCGCGTTCAATGCCTGTTCCGCGGTATAATCCGGCTTCAGCTTCGCCTTCTCGAGCTCATCGCCGATCGCTTTCTGCAGATCGCCCCATTGATCCGGAATCGGGCCAACCGGCGGCAGCACCAAGCTGTCGAGCGCTTCCAGCACAACCTTTTTGGATTCCGGCGGCTTCTGGTCGTAGAAAGCCTGCATGACGGCGTCATCCGACACGGCCGGCGTGCTCCAGCCCTTCTCGATCCGCAGGCTGACCGCCGCCGGATCGGAAGACATGAATTTGATAAACTTCCATGCCGCTTCTTCGTTCTTGGTATTGCCGGAAACAACCAGACCGTCGGCGAAGAAATGGTGCGCTTTCTGCGTGTTGCCCGGCTCCAGCGCGATGTCCCATTTGAAAGGAGCTTCCGCGAAGCGTCCGAAGTTCCAGGTGCCCGCGCGCAGCATAGCCAGCTTGCCGGACATGAACGCGTTAAGATCGGCGTCCGGCTGGCTGAACGTGTCGTCGTTCAGAGGCGGCGAAACCTTCTCCTTGCTCGCTTTGCCGAGCATCCAGTTCAACGCTTCGATATTTTCTTTGCTGTTGACGGTAGGCTTGTTGTCGGCCGACCAGATGCCGCCGCCGTTTTGCGCGATCGTTTTGTAGAATTCATAGAATTGGATCGGCGCATAGGTGCCCCAAACCCCGTTTTTCGGATCGGTCATCTTTTGGGCCGCTGCCAGTTCTTCCTTCCAGGTCCAGTCGGCTGTCGGATACTCGACTTGATATTTGTCGAACAAGTCCTTATTATAGTAAAGAACGACGGCGGAGAAGCTTTCGACCACGCCGTATTGCTTGCCGCCGTAGTTGAACGCGTCGTAGGCCAGACCCTGGAACGACTCGGGTTTGAACGAGGTGTCCGCCGCGATTACCGATGTCAGATCCTTCAATGTATTTTTGGCCGCATAGGATGCGAAGTTCTCATAGCCGACCTCGAACACGTCAGGGCCTTCCCCCGAAGCGATCTGCGTGTTCAGCTTCGTGTAGTAGTTGGCGTAGTCGACGACTTCCACATCCACCTTGATGTCCGGGTTTGCGGCCTCGAATGCCTTGACCATGGCATCCAGCGTTTCTTCCTGCGAGCCGCTGGCCGTATACTGCATGAATTTCAAGGTAACGGGATCCTGCTTCGGCTCGGCGGCCGGCTCTGTTTCTTTGTTCCCCTCATTCGCCGTCGTATTCGCCGGAGCCGTTGTGTTGCCCTTCTGATTCTCCCCGTTGCCGGAGTTCGCGCCTCCGCATGCCGTAACCACCAGCATCATCACCATGATGACCAGCACGGACCAAATCCTGCTTTTTTTTGTCATGTTCAACCCTCACTTTTCATTTGATGAGTCCCTTGTATTTCGTGCCTGGCACTGCTGCTGCCGGATTCCGCCCGGCATCACCCCCTTCAAGAGAAGCCCCGTTCCCGTTCCCGTTCCCGTTCCCGTTCCCGCTCCCGATTCAGCCTTTGACCCCGCTCATCGTCACCCCTTTAATGATGTATTTCGAGGCAAACAGGAACACGATGAAGATTGGAATAAAGCTGACGACATTGCCTGCCATCAGAATATTCCACTCGGTGGCCCATCTTCCCTGAAGCTTGCTTAGCCCGATCGGAAGCGTCATGATGTCCGTATCGCTCGTGATGATCAGCGGCCACAGGAAGTTGTTCCACGAAGCCATAAAAGAGAAGATCGACAACGCCGCGATGGACGGTTTGCTGAGCGGCAATATAATCGACCAAAACACCTTGAAATAGGAGGCGCCGTCCATAAAGGCCGCTTCGAGCAGCGTGTCGGGAATCGTCTGGATATGCTGCCTGAGCATGAACGTGCCGTAAGCGCTGAATATCCCCGGCAGAATGAGGCCCGCATAGGTATCGATCAGGTTCAGCTTCTGGAAAACGATAAACAGCGGCGTCATCGTGACCTGCAAGGGAATCATCATCGTAATCAGGAAAAGCACGAACAGCGCTTCCCGGCCTTTGAACCGGATTTTGGCGAATACGAACGCAGCCATGGCGGCGACAAGCAGCTGCAGCGCTGTCGTGATCACCGATACCGCTATGCTGTTGGCAAGAAACCGGTAGATCGGAAAATATTTCGTAATTTCGGCATAATTGCTGAATCGGAACGTTTCCGGTATGAGATTGGGCGGCATCCGCACCACTTCCAGACTGTCCTTGAAGGAGCCGGACAACATCCAGACAAACGGGAAAATAAGGACGACGGCCGCAACGATCAGCACGCAGTGGGCAAGCGCGTCGCGGATAAGGTTGCGTCTAGCGATCATAGGTGACCCACCTTTTCTGCAGAGTTTGCTGGATTAACGTCACCGCGAATATAATGAGGAACAGAATCCACGACTGGGCGGATGCGAAGCCCATCTTGTAATTTTGGAAAGCGTTCTCGTAGATTTGCTGCACCAGCGTCGTTGTCGCGCCCGCCGGGCCGCCGCCGGTCATGACCATCACCTGGTCGAACAATTGAAAGCCGTTGATGAGCGAGATGACGAGGACGAAAAAGAGGCTCGGCGTCAGCAAAGGAAGCGTGATGTTGACGAATTTCCCGAAGCCGCTGGCGCCGTCGATAATGGCCGCCTCGTAATAATCGTCCGAAATTTCCTGGAGGCCGGCCAGCAGGATGATCGTCACGTAGCCGATATCCTTCCAGATGCTGACCGCGATGATCGCCGGCATCGCCCAGGTGAAATCCTGCAGCCATATCGGTCCCTGAATGCCGAAGAAGGAAAGAAAGTAATTCACCAGCCCGCTCTGTCCGTTAAGCAGCCATCTCCATACGATCGCGACGGCCACCCAGGAAGTGATGACGGGGATAAAAATAAAAACCCGGTACAACTTCACGCCCTTCATCCTGCGGTTCAGCAGCACCGCAAAAAACAATCCCAGCGCAAGCACGGTCGGCAGATAACCGACGATATAGCGCACGATGTTGATCAGGGAGCTTACCGTCTGTTCGTCGTCAAGCGCCTCTGTGTAGTTGTCGAAGCCGACAAAACGCGCCTTCGTAAGCAGGTCCCAATCCGTGAAGCTGATGACGGCGGACGACAGCAGCGGAATGAGCTGAAACAGGACGAGTCCCGCCAGGCTCGGCAGCAAAAACGCGATGATGATCAGCCATTTGGAAATTCTTTTTTGCCCTACCATGGTTTATCCTCTCCCGAACTCCGTTTCCGTCTGACTCTGACCGTTGCCGCGCCGTATGACGGTTCCCCTCTCCACAATCTCAAGCGGCAGAATGGTCTCTTGCTGATCTTCCGATTGCCCGCCGTCGTCGTCCCCGGCTTCGCCGATCAGGCGGAGCAGCCGCTCGGCGGCGATCACGCCCTTTTTCTTGATGTCCTGACGGACGGTCGTCAGCGGCGGCAGGAACATTTTGGACATGAACACATCGTCGAAGCCGATGACCGAGATGTCGTCGGGCGTTCGGATGCCTTCGTCCGTGAAGCTTTTGATCAGTCCGAACGCAATCATATCGGCCGTGGCGAACACCGCGGTAATTTCCGGAAAAGCGGACGCGATCCGGCGGCCCGCCGCGACGCCGTGATCGTAGCTCATGGAGTCCTCAAACACATAATCCGGGTTGTAGAAAAGATTGGACTCGCGAATCGCCTGCTTGTAGCCGAGAAAACGCTTTTCGACCACGCCTTCCCTTCTGATCGCGCCCGTTATCATGCCGATATTCGTATGGCCCATATCGATCAAATACTTGGTGGCCAGGTACCCGCCGTGTTCGTCGTCGATGCCTATGCGGTAAAAGTAACTGTCGTTGATGTAGCTGTCGATGAGCACGATCGGGATCTTGATTTTTTTCAGGCCGGCGTAAAATTCCTCCGGATAGATTCCCATAATGATCGCGCCGTCCAGGTTGCGCTGGATCAGCACATCCAGATAGCTTTCGCCCTGATTGACGCCCGACAGCAGCAAATGATAGCCGTATTCGCGCAGCTTGCCTTCGATGCCGCTGATAATTTCGCTGTACCACGGATTCTCCAGAATGAGCTGGGCGTGCTTTTCCGTTTGCGGGATGACGATGCCGATCAGCTTCGACTGGTTTTTGACGAGGCTGCGCGCCGAATAATCCGGGACATAATTGAGACTTTTGATGACGTTGTTTATTCGTTCCAGCGTCTCGCCGGACACCTTCTCGTGCTTGCCGTTCAGCACGTAGGAGACGGCGGCGGTGGAAACGCTTGCAGCCTTTGCAACGTCTTTCAGCGTCGGTCGTTTCATATGATCGCTCCAATGGTTATACGTTTAAGTGAATTATAGTCCCGACATCAGAATTTGGCAACATAAATTTTCGGAATTACGTTGTGAAAGTGTTTACATATGGATTTTTCCCATGATAAACCTTATTTTTATCGCATTAACCGTCCTGATTCGTCGAGATTAAGTTAACCGTTTAATAAACTTTAGGGGCAAGTTTCCCGCTTGGCTGCGCCGGAGGCTATCCAAATGTATGTCGGATTGGAATGATAGCCCGCTTCCAATCAATCAGGTGCATTTTATGCACCTGGTTTCTCTAACAGGCATCAGCAGCGCCGAACGAAGTGCAAAATATGCACCACAAACGCAGTAATTCTACCGGAAATGGCCGTTCTGCCGCAACCAAGTGCAGGTTTTACACCTTATTGCTAGAAATCGGACCATTTCGGCCTAACAAAGTGCATCTTTTGCACCTCGTAACCGTTTTTGATTGGAACCTTCGTTTCGTGAAAACGGGGCCCCCTCTGGCAAATCTTTCTGCCTTTAAGAAAGCCCTATCGGTTCGAAATCTAAGTGTATATGCGACACGTCAGTGAACGCACAACAAAAAAGCCGTCACATGGACGGCTCAAGTTTTATAGAAATTATAGTTCCAGCGTCATCGCCGTCTGCACAAAAGGATCTATCTCCACCTTCGCCTTCGCCTTGGCCTTCGGTGCCGAACCGCCCGAGATCAGCTTGATCAGGCCGCCGAACTCGAGCTCCTCGAATTTGCTTGCCGCCGCCGCATGGTCGAGCGCCCATACGCAACGCTCCCACTCCAGCTCCACCGGCGCGTCGCAGCGGATCGTCGCCAGATCGCGCGACAGGTGCAGCATGTCCAGATCGGCCTCGATTTTCGCCCGGATCGTTTTGGACAACCCATCGAGATTGCCCAGAATGCCTTCGATTGAACCGTATTCGAGTACGAGCTTCAGCGCCGTTTTCTCCCCGATCCCTTTTACGCCCGGGTAATTGTCGCTCGTATCGCCCATCAGCCCTTTCAGGTCGACGATCTGCGCCGGCGTCAGCTGCCGCTCCTCAAACAAATAATCGGGCGTATAAACCGCGTAATTGCCCTGGCCTTTTTTCATAATGACGACCGTAATCCGATCGTCCACAAGCTGCAGCATGTCATGGTCGCCGGTCAGGATGAACACATCCGCGTGCGGCGCATACAGCTTGGCGAGCGTGCCGATGCAATCGTCGGCTTCATACCCCGAAATGCCGACGTTCGGAATGCCGAAGCTGGCGACGACGTCCTTGACGAGATCGAACTGTGGAATCAAATCATCAGGCGCTTCAGGCCGGTTCGCCTTGTAGCCTTCGAATTGACCCGACCGAAACGTCGTGCTCCCCATGTCCCAGCAGCAAACGACGCGCGTCGGCTCGAACTTTTGCACCGCATCCCAAAAATAACGCACCCAGCCGTGGACGCCGTTGACCGGCACCCCCGCGCTCGTCCGCCGGATCGCACCCGTGAACGAGGTCGCAAAATACGCCCGGAACAGCAGCGCCATGCCGTCGACAATCAGCAGCCGTTCCCGGCTTTCTCCCAAATCCATGTTTTCTCCTCCGTAATCGCAAATCGATTTTAACTGAAAATCCCGCTTAAGTATGTCTCCACATCAACCTTGATCGGCATCAGATAGACGTGCCCCCCGGCCTTGTCGGCAAACCCGATCGCCCGCCGCGCGAAGTCGACGTTCCAATCCAGCGCGGGCTTGAAATTTGCCGGAAACACCGCGTTGTTTTTCGTTTCCCAATAGCCGCGCGACGCATCCGTCATAACCGGCGACACGCCCCAATAAATGTCGCAGCACGGCAGCAGCTCCGCATAAACCTCCATCAACCGGACATCGAAGAACGGCTGGGTGAAAAAACCGTCCGCGCCCGCCTCCAGCTTCTCGCCGACATAGCCGAGCTCGTCGCGGATGCTGCTCCGGTAAGGATCGATCGCGGCATACACCTTCAGCTGCGGATATTCGTGCTTCACTTTGCGGATCAGCTCGGCCGTCTTCGTCGGGTAAACCTTCCGCGTCATGTCGGCCGGCGGATCGCCTGCTATGACCAGAATCTCCGCCAGGCCGTTGCGCAGCAGCTCGCTCCCGAGCTTGAACGGCTTGCGCAGGTCGAAATCGATCGCGCGGATGTGGGGAATGGCTCGTTGGTAGAAAGGTCTCGCCGCCGCCGCTCCTTCCCAGCTCCGGACGGAAAGCCGCATCAGATCGGGCACGTTCACCGTATCGATCGGGGCGTGCCGTTTCCTGACCGCTTGAAGCTCCTCCCGAAACCTGTCCAGGCCGCGGGGAACCAACTCTATTGAAATATGCATTTGATGTGATCTCCATCGGACTTATTGATATGGAAAAAGGAAGCCGGGCAGCGTTCGACAAGAACATGTCCGACTTCTATTATACACGAGATATGCCGGTCACGGGGACGGGTTTTGCGTCAAAATTCGCCGCGGATGAACCGGCCGATCCGGCGCGCCGCCTCCTCGAGGCGGTCCGCTTCCTCGACCAGGGCGATCCGTACGTAGCCCTCTCCTTGCGCGCCGAACGCGCTGCCCGGGATGACGGCGACGCCGGTCGCGCGCAGCAGCTCGCGGGCAAATGCGCGGGAAGATTGCCGACTATCCGCGTTTGGCGGCGTGTCTGCGGCTACCTTCCCTTCTTGCTGCGATCCCCAGCCTTTCGGCAGCGGCGCCCAGACGAACATCGTCGCCTTCGGCGGCGTCACTTCCCAGCCTTCGGCGCGCAATGCCGCCAGAAACCGGTCGCGCCGCCGCTCGTACACCGGGCCGACCGGCGCGGCGCCGGCCATGTCCTCACGGAGCGCTTCGATGCCTGCCTCCTGCACGGCTTCAAATACGCCGTAATCGAGATTCGCTTTCAAATCGCGCAGCGCGCCGACCGCCTGGGCATTGCCCGCCAGAAAGCCGATTCGCCCGCCTGCAAGATTGAAGCTTTTGGACAGTGAATGAAACTCTACCGCAAAATCCTTGGCCCCTTCAATCTGAAGGATGCTGGGCGGCCGGAAGCCGTCGAACGCCATTTCGGAATAGGCAAGATCGTGCACGACAAGCACTCCGTAACGCTTCGCGATAGCTGCCAGCCGTTCAAAGAACGGCAGGTCGGCGACCGCCGATACCGGATTGCTCGGGAAGTTGAGCAGAATGAATGCGGATTTCGCCCATATGTGCTCGGGCACGGCTCCCAGATCCGGAAGAAAGCCGTTATCCGCCCGAAGCGGTACAAAATACGGCTCTACGCCAGCTACAGCCAGTCCCGCGGCATAGATCGGATAACCGGGATCCGGCACGATCGCCATGTCGCCAGGCTCGCTGACCGCCAGGGCCAGATGTGCTAGTCCGTCCTGCGAGCCCATCAGCGTCACGAGCTCGCGCTCCGGATCAATCGAGATGCCGAAGCGGTATGACAGCCAATCGGCTGCGGTCTGCCGGAACTTGATGCTCCCTCTGGAAAGCGGGTACCGGTAGGCGTCATCGCGCAGCACGGCTGCGCTCATCGCCTGCCGCACCCGTTCGGACGGCGGCAGATCCGGGCTGCCGATCCCGAGATCGATCACGTCGAGACCGTCATGTCTCGCCTCTTCCTTCCACTCCGCCACCTCGGCAAAAACCGCGGAGCCGAGCCTGGACAGGCGGGACGACCGCCATTTCATCATGTCCGTCATTGCGCGTTCAGCCCCATACCCGCTCGAATTCGTCTTCCTTGTAACCGACCGTCAGCGTTTTGCCGTCGGTCACGACAGGCCGCTTTACCAAACGGCCGTTCGAGGCGAGCATCGCGATCCGCTCCTCTTCGCTCATGCCGGGCAGCCTGTCCTTCAGGTTCTGCTCCTTATACACCTCGCCGGAGGTATTGAAAAATTTTTCGAGCTCCAACCCGCTGAGCCGCAGCCATCCCTTAATCTCCGCTTCGCTCGCCGGCTGCTCGAACAGGTCGCGCAGGTCCAGCTCATAGCCCATCGCTTGCAGCTTCTTAATGCCCGTACGGCAGGTGCCGCATTTCGCGTAATGATAAACTTTCAATTTCTTTTCCGCCAACGTTGCTCCATCCTTCCACTAGTAAAAATAAGCCCCTTCCGGCTGCGTAAAATTAATGCCGGATTCCGGCGTTATTCCCCACCGGAAGCGCCCCGCGGCGCTTTTAACGCCGCATTCCGGCGTTATTCCCCACCAAACAGAGCTAGTCGCCCTCCCTCAGCAGCCGCTCCAGACGCTGCAAATCCTCAGGCAACGACGCGCGGAACGTCACGCGCTCGCCCGTCATCGGGTGCGTGAATGCGAGCTCCCAGGCGTGCAGCGCCTGCCTTCCGGCCGCCTCATTGGCCGCGGCCCGCCATTCCGCAGCAGTCTCCTCGCCGTCATGCCTATCCGCGGCCGTCCCCATCGTCCGCCACTCCGCAGCAGCCTTCGCTTCGCGACCTTGCATGTCGGCGGCAGTCGCCGCCGCCTGCCGCGGCTTGGCAGGCTCATCAGCCGTCATCCGCCGCTTCAAGGCGGCCTCACCCGTCCCGATGCCGTACATTTTGTCGCCGATCAACGGGCAGCCGATGTGCCGCATATGAACGCGAATCTGGTGGGTGCGCCCCGTCTCGAGCTTTAACCGGACCAAGGAAGCGGACCCCGCTCCGCCCCGGTAAATCTCCACCGTCTCATAGTGCGTCACCGACGGGTAACCATCCGGCGTGACGATGCGAATATGCGGCGCATCCGGATTGCGGTCGATCGGCGCATCGACCGTGCCCGAAGCCGGCTCCGGCTTGCCGAACACATACGCGATATACGTCTTGTCGACCTCGCCGCGCTGCATTTGCTCCGACAGCTGCTGATGCACATACCCGTTTTTGGCCACGGCCACCACGCCCGACGTCTCCTGATCGAGCCGGTGAACGGGCCTGAACCGGAACGATTCGCCGCGCGACTGCCACAGATGGACGACGCCGTTCGCCAGCGTATGCGTGTAATGGCCGTGCGTCGGATGGACGATGACCCCGGCCGCTTTGTTCAGAATCAGCAGATGCGAATCCTCGTACACGATGTCAAGCGGCATCTCCTGCGGCAAAATATCGTCCGAACGCTCACGCTCCATTCGGAGCGCGACTTCATCCCCCGCCTTCACCTTCGCCGTCGTGTAGACGCGCCGCCCGTTCAGCGTCAGGCCCTCCTCCGTCAGCTTCAGCCTGGACAACAGCTTGCGGGAAACGCCGAGCCTTTTCTCCAGCACGGTGCGGACGGTCATCCCCTCATCCCGGGGATCGACCGTCAGCGTGATCGGCTCGTAATAACGCTCGCTCATTGCGATTTCGGCTTGCGAAACACATTGGCGCTTCGCACGTACTCGACGTCCGCTACGCCAAGTCGGGCATTGGCGACCCGCGCCGCCGCGAAGAAGTAATCCGACAGCCGGTTCAAATAGGTAACGGCGTGCGCATTCACGTTATGCTCGGCGGCAAGCGTGACGCAGCGGCGTTCGGCTCGCCGGCATACGGTGCGGCATACGTGCAGCAGCGCCGCCTCCTCCGAGCCTCCCGGCAAAATAAAGCGCGCAAGCTCAGGTGCTTGCGTGATGTATGCGTCGATCTCCGACTCCAACCGGGCGATCGGCTCCGCTCCCATCTTGTACACCGAAGGCTCGTTAGCGAATGCCAGGTCGGAGCCGCAATCGAACAGCTCCTGCTGGATGTCGGCAAGCTGCGCCGCCATGTCGTCGAGCTTGCCCGACCGAACCAATGCGGCCGCCGCTTGTCCGACGAACGCGTTCAGCTCGTCGATCGTCCCGTAGGCCTCGACGCGCGCATCGTCCTTGCGGACGCGGCCTCCTTTTAACGAAGTTTGACCGGCATCCCCCGTGCGTGTATACAATCTCATTTATTCCGCCCCTTCCCGCAAAATAATCCAGTTTTCACTATACCATACCGGGCCAACCCGGAAAAAGAAAAGAAGCCTCCCGCGAGACTTCTTCCCGAAACACGAATCGGCCGATCCTAGCCGTTCGCGCACATCTTGGTGCTTTTCATATATTCGTTGATTTTTTTGTCGAGCTTGCGGCTGATGGCGATCACTTTGTCCGAATTGAACGATGATTCCTCCATATAGGTCAGCACCATTTTGCTGCGCAGCAGGTTGATTTCGTCTTCAAGCTTGCGGATCGCTGCGGGATTCATCGGCGGTCATCCTTTTTTCACCGATTCGACGAACGCTCCGATCCTCTCGAGCGCTTCGGTCAGCTGCGGCACCGAGGTCGCGTACGAGCAGCGCAGATGCCCTTCCCCCCCGAGTCCGAAAACGTTGCCCGGCACGGCGGCCACGCCCGCTTCCTTCAGCAGCCTCTCTGCGAAGGTTTCGGAATCGAGGCCGGTGCCGGCGACCGACGGAAATACGTAGAAGGCGCCATGCGGCTCGAAGCAGTCGAGGCCGATATCCCGGAAGCCCTTCACCATCAGCCTGCGGCGCTGGTTGTAGGACTCCACCATCCGGTCCTTCTCGCCAAGGCCGTTCTTGAGCGCCTCGAGCGCGGCCACCTGCCCCATAATCGGCGCGCACATGATGGTATACTGGTGGATTTTCAGCATGGCGGCGATCAGCTCCGGATGTCCGCAAGCATAGCCCATCCGCCAGCCGGTCATGGCGAACGCCTTCGAGAACCCGCTGACCAGAATCGTCCGGTCGCGCATGCCGGGCACGGCCGCAAAGCTGGCATGGTTTCCGTTATAGCTCAATTCGGCATAAATTTCGTCGGAGATGACGATCAAATCGTGCTTTTCCACGACCCGGGCGATCGGCAGCCAGTCCTCGTACGTCATAATGCCGCCCGTCGGGTTGCTCGGATAGCACAGAATCAGCACCTTGGAGCGCGGCGTGATGCTCGCCTCCAATTGCTCGGCCTTGAGCTTGAACTCGTCCTTGGCAAACGTCTCGATGCCGACCGGAATACCTCCGCCGAGGGACGTGATCGGAGAATACGTTATGTAGCACGGTTCAGGGATCAAAATTTCATCACCCGGCTCGACCAGCGCGCGCAGGGCCAGATCGATCGCTTCGCTTCCTCCGACCGTTACCAATATTTCATTCGACGGATCGTAACCGACCGCGAAACGGTTATGCAAATATTCGCCGATCGCCTCGCGGAGCTCCGGCATGCCTGCGTTGGACGTATACTGCGTTTTTCCCGCTTCGAGCGCGGATACGCACGCATCCCTCACATGCCACGGTGTAACGAAATCGGGCTCGCCGACGCCGAGCGTGATGATGTCTTTCCGTCCGCTCGCGAGATCGAAGAAACGGCGGATGCCGGAAGGCTTGAGCGAACGCGCGCCGGGCGCCAAGTATTCCGACATCGAAGCGCGTGCAGTCTTGGGCGAGGCGGGTTGTTGCTCCTTGTCTTTAATCATGGCGCAGCTCTCCTTTACGGCGAAATGACAAGGCGGTTATCGCCTTCGGTTTCCTCGAAAATAATGCCGTCCTGCTTGTATTTTTTGAGAATGAAGAACGTTTTGGTGGACAGCACCGAATCGATCGGAGACAGCTTATTCGACACGAACGAAGCGACCTCCTTGAGCGTCTTGCCCTCTACCTCAACCAGCAAGTCGTAAGCGCCCGACATCAGGTATACCGATTTGACCTCGGGATACAAATAGATGCGTTCCGCAATGCTGTCGAAGCCGCGGCCGCGTTCCGGCGTAATCTGCACCTCGATCAGCGCCGTTACCTTCTCGTCGTCCACCTTGCTCCAGTTCACGACGGTCGCATATTTCACGATCACGTGCTCGTCTTCCATTTCGGTTATCGCCTGCTTGACGTCCGCTTCCGGCACGCCCAGCATGGTCGAGATCAATTCCGCTCCGCGGCGCGCATCTTCCTTGAGCAGCTCCAATATTTTCAGCTTCAGTCCATCCATCGTCGCAACCTCCTGCAGTCCGTCTGCGATTAATACTCTCTATCTTACAACGATTAACCGTTTCCTGCAAAAAGAAAATAAACGCCGATTATGTAATCCGGACGGGGCCTCCCGCCCGGTATGCGATCTTGGGGCCGCTTATGGCACATGCACCGTTTTGACATGGTCGAAGTGAATATAGACGGGCTGTCCGGCGGCGTTCGCCAGCTCGATCATTCCGTCTTCCATTTGTTTAAGGATGCCGGTTTTGTTGGGATGGTCGCCCAGATCGAGCACCACGAATTCTCCGATAAGCTTGCGGATTTGTTGATCGAACGTGCGCGCCAGCGAGATGGGCGACGGTTTCAGCGGAAATTGCTCCGGCGGCAAAGTATAGGGCGTCACATCGGGATGGTAAGGGGACAAATATTTCAAATGGCTGAGCGAAACGATGACCGTGTGATAGACGGGCGAATAAAAAGTGAAATAGTCGTTCATGACGCTTGTGACGTAGCCGTGAATCGATTGCGAGCCGGCAATGTACAGCTCCGAAAACATGCCTTTGGCGTTGAACAGCACCTTGCGGTAGGATATCGGATCCGACTGGGGCTCGTAGGGCATCTCCGGGACCGCTTCCGTCGACTCTTCCTGCGATGCCGGCCGCAGCTGCTTCACGTGCACAAGCGGAATGTAATAGAAGTGGCTGGCGCCGCGGATTACTATAATGTCCTGGCCGAGATCGATCATTTTGCCGCGGAGCGGCACTCCTTTGCCGGCAACCTCGACCTCAACCGGCTTGTCAAGCAGCGGATGGTTGGGGTTCTTCATCGGTTTCCTCCTTTCTTGTTCGAATGCACGGTGCCTGTCCACAGCCATCCTGCCAAGAATCGGATCAACACGCGCTGTTCCAATGAATGGGGCGGAGCGAGCAACGTAGGCCTGCCGCATGTTTCTGCGCCTCGCTCCGCTTAAGCAGGTTGGATGCAAACGGTTTGTGCACGGACTTGCGATGCCGGTTCGACGAGCCTCTTCCTGGAGGCATGGGCGCCGTTTCCGGCATTTGCCGTTTTATCGTCTTCCGCCCGATTTGCCCCCTGATTTGCCCCCTGATTTGCCGCCGGATTTGCCGTCTTTCTTGTTGTCTTTCTTGTTGTCGTTTTTGTTGTCTTTTTTGTTGTCTTTCTTGTTGTCTTTTTTGTTGTCGTTTTTGCCGCCGGTTTTATGCGGGCTGACTGTTTTGATATGGAACAACGGAATACGCATCACTTCTTTATCGTGCACCAGCAGCAGCGTGTCGCCGGATACCTCGACGATGAAGCCTTCTACTTTCTCGGGTCCGCCCCAGTTGATTATGACGAACCGCTGGTTCAGCCGGCGGAGCACGCCGTTAAAGTTTTCCGCGATAATGTGGGCAGCCTGGCCGCTTCTGCCACCGCTTCTGCCTCCGCTCTTGCCTCCGCTTTTCGAGCCTTCCGTGATGCTTTTAATATGGTTCGTGTTGACGTAAACAATGCCTTCTTTCGTGACGACGACCAGATAGTCGCTGTGAACCGCGATCACCCGGCCGACGATCGAATCGGGACCGCCGCGGTTGATTTTTACCGTCTTTCCGACAAAACCGTTCAAATACCCTTGAGCCATTTGGTTCCTGCCGCCTTGGTATTGATTCATGCCGCCGAACATTTCAAACATGAACGCCACTTGAATCCCTCCAGATTAATAGATTTATTGTGGTTGACACCATTGGTTCCACCTGCAAGTGCTAGACTTCCCACCGACCAGCCGGACGCCTCTCCCCTTGCGATCATCCCCCATTCGCTCCCCCCCGCGCCATCCGCCAGGGAGGATGAATTGTAATATAGCTATATGTATCCCTCTTGCATTCGGTACTAGATTTTCGCGTAATTCTTCCAAATTATACGTTCGGCTAACACCGTCGATAGATTACGGACATAGCCTGTATCAGAACGATATAAGGAGGAGATTTTAATATGGCTGATAGTAAAATGAATAAAGCGGGCCGGCGGGGGAAAAAGGCAAATACGGCCCGCGGGAACCGCGCGGCACGCGCCGACCGGGCAGGCGTGACGCGCGATGATCGGACGCGCGGCGACCATACGCACGGCACGCACGGCGGCCGGACACGCGGCGTGACTCGAAGCGTCGAATGGCCGTACCAGCGCAGCTATTGGCCGCCGCAATGGTACGTCGAGAACGTGTGACCGAATCCGGGGCAAACGAATACGTTACAAGTAACGAAAGCCTATCGTCAGCGTAGACGATAGGCTTTATCTTTTGTCCCCGAGGAGTGATCGAATGCCCGCCGCCGACTTGCCCGTTCGCCGTATCATCGTCGAGTCTTACTTGTGGAACCGGCTGCATCAAGACCCCTGGAACCGGATGTCCATCCCTGTCCGAATCATGCTCCAAAACCGTACCGTGGACGCCCGGATGAGAATCCGCGGCGGACATACGCGGAGCTACCCCAAGAAGTCTTACGAAATCAGCATTGAAGGCGGCTACACCTTTCATTGGAACACCGAATACGACGATCCGTCGCTCATGCGAAACGCGCTGTCGTTCTATTTTTTCAACCTGATCGGCCTGCCCGCTCCCCGCACCACGCACTGCCGGTTGTCGGTCAACGGCTCGTCGCTCGGCGTTTATCTGGAAATCGAAGCGGTAAATCCGGCGTTTTTCCGCGCGCGCCGTATCGGGCAGCGATCGATTGTGTATGCCGTCAACGATAACGCCCATTTCGGGTTGCTGGACACGGACAGCCAGGCGGCCAAAAGCAGTTTATTCTCCGGATACGAGAAGGTTGCCGGCGACAAGTCGACATCCGTGCGATTGGTCCGTTTCATTCGCGACATCAACCGATTGAAAGGCGCCGCGCTGCGCCGCAGAATTGCAGCCAAGCTCGATACGGGCGTCTATTTGCGTTGGCTGGCCGGGGCCGTATTAACCGGAAATTATGACGGCTTTGAGCAGAACTACGCCCTTTACGAACATAAACAAAGCGGCAAATACCGCATCATTCCTTGGGATTACGAGGGTACTTGGGGGAGAAACTGCTACGGGAAGCCCTGCGAAAGCGACCTCGTCAGCATCCGGGGCTATAATGCGCTCACGAAAAAGCTGCTCGGCTTTCCGATCTACCGGAACGCCTACAAAAAGCTGCTGATCAAACTGCTGCGGACCGCTTTCCGGGAGTCGACCCTGATGCCGGTCGTCCATCGCATGCACCGCCGCATCGCCGACGACATTCGCGCCGACTCCACCCGCAAGCACCATTACGGCGTATTCCAATCGGAGCCCGAATTCATCCGCAACTATATCCGGGAACGCAGAAGCGCCGTCCTGGCCGAGCTTCGAAAGTGGAAGTAAGCGGCCTTGCGGCAAGGGCAAGGTGTGGACAACGGCTTTGTCTATCTGGTATGGTATACAGGTATAAAATAATCGGGTCAGCGTGAAGCACACGCCGTTTGTCTCCTAGGGAGGCAGGCGGCGTTTTTGTTTTCGCGGCTCGGCTGTGGAGGGGGATGCAGGTATGTTTGAAGAAGCTTTCGGGCGTTTTTTGGAGGAGCAGCGGAGTTCGGCGAGCGGTCAACGGCTGGAGCGGCTGCATAAGGATCTGACGGGAGAAAAGAAAACTTGTAAATGGGGTATGGGCGCAACAAGTCCAAAATAGTTATCCGGATTCCGGCGTTACTCCCTGCTTTCGGAAGCGCCGCGGACGTTTAATGCCGGATTCCGGCGTTACTCCCTGCTTTCGGAAGCGCCGCGGACGTTTAATGCCGGATTCCGGCGTTACTCCCTGCTTTCGGACGCGCCGCGGACGTTTAATGCCGGATTCCGGCGTTAGTGGCGGAGCCAAGTGTGGCGTCAATAAATATCCATGCTCAGGTAGCGCTCGCCGGTGTCGGGGGCGATGCAAAGAACGCAGCGGCCCTCGCCAAGCCGGTTGGCCACCTGCATGGCGGCCCACACGGATGCGCCTGACGAAGGCCCGACCAGCAGGCCTTGCTCCCGCGCCAGCCGGCGCGTGACCGATAACGCATCGTCGTCGGTTACACATATGATCTCGTCATAAACGCTTGTGTTCAGAATCGCCGGCACGAAGCCGGGACTGGTTCCGACCAGCTTGTGCGGTCCCGGAGCCCCGCCCGACAGTACCGGTGAGCCCGCAGGTTCGACAACAGCGATATGCAGTCCCGGCAGCATCGACTTCAACGTTTCACCCGTGCCGGTAATCGTACCTCCGGTGCCCGAGGAGGCAACGAACGCGTCCAGCCGGCCGCCCGTCTGGCGCATGATTTCATCCGCCGTCGTTCTGCGGTGGATGTCAGGATTCGCGGCGTTCTCGAATTGATTCGGGATGATGCTGCCCGGTATTTGCGCCTGCAGCTCGCGCGCTTTGCGGATGGAGCCGGGCATCCGCTCGGCCGCCGGCGTCAACACGACCTCCGCGCCGTAAGCGCGCACCAGCTTGATCCGCTCTATCGTCATGTTGTCGGGCATGACCAGAATAAGCCGATAGCCCTTGACCGCCGCGTTCATTGCCAATCCGATCCCGGTATTCCCACTCGTCGGCTCGATGATCGTGCCGCCGGGCTGAAGCAGGCCCTGACGCTCGGCAGCTTCAATTAGCGCAAACGCCGCGCGGTCCTTCACGCTCCCGCTCGGGTTGAACCGCTCCAGCTTGACCAGCACCTCCGCCGAGCCCGGCTCCACAATGGACAAGCGAACCGCGGGCGTCTCGCCGATCAAATCCGTTATCCGATTCACAACTCTCGGCATCCCTTTTCTCTCCCCATATATGTACTCACAACAATCCTCTCCATCACTTGCCGGCAGACGTTCCGTTCCCACGCCGTTGCAAGCCGTCCTGCCCGATCAATGTCCGCGAGCCGCCGCCTAACCGTTCGCCGTTCCCCGGACAAGCCTTCCCCGCAGCAGCAACCAGCCCGGCAGCGGAGCGGCCCCGACGATGAGCAGCAGCCAGATAAGCGCTCCGGCCGATTCGGTCCTCGCCACAACCGCCAAATAAACGGCAAGTCCGATCACACGGCCGGCAATCAATCCGGATTCCCGAAGCACGATCAGCTCCTCCCGCCGGACCGCACTCGCCTCGGACGCGCCGATCAAATCGAACACCGCCGACGTCATCGGTATGATGTACAGCGGCATGAACAGCGCGGTCGCGATTCCAAGCCACAGCATAGTACGGTAATCCACATCAATGAACAACAGAATCGTAACGATCGACAAGGCAAAGGCGCCGGCCACCATCGCCTTGCTCCGAATGTCCGGCTTCAGCACACGGCCCGCAAGCCAGAAGCTCACAAGCGCGACCAGGGAAGTCCAGAGCGTGAAGCTGCCCAGGCTTTGCTCTTTGCCGGTCGACAGAAATACAAGCAGACCGAGCAGGAACCCGAACACGCCTTCGCGAACGCCCTGGAACATGAGGGAAGGCACGACCCGCCGCCACGGGCTGCCGTCGCACCGGATCTGGCGAACGCCGTACAGCCAATCGTATTCGCCCGACGCTCTGCGCTTCGCCAGAAAAAAGCTCACGACCGCCGCCGTCGCAAAAACAACAAGCGACACGGTAAAGACGATCCGGTACCCGCCTGCGCCGAACACCCCGATCACGAAGCCCGAAATCCACGGCGCGATCATGCCGGCGCCCGAACCGAGCAGCCCGCCCCAGCCGTTGAACCGGTCGCGGTTGCCGGGCTCCGTAATTTCAAAATAAACGACATTGTAAGCCATCCAGAAGAAGCCCATGGCCAAACCGTTCAGCGCGCCGAGCGGAACGACGTAACGGCTGGCCGCCGGCCCGAGCAGCAGCACAGCCAAATAAAACAAGCCGGATAAAATGAGGCCGATCCGCAAGCTGTTCATTTTGTTGTATTGCTTGACCCACCGGCCGACGATCCAGAACGTCAGTCCCGACATCAGGTGCTGGGAAAGCGCAAACCAGCCGATCGGCGCAAACGACTGGCTCGCCTTCCATAAATAAACCGGAACGAATGTACCCGACAATGCGTTAGCCGTATTATACAACCCTTGCACCGCGAGCAGCAGCACCCCTTGCTTGCCGAGTCGGCGGCTGACGCGATCCCGCCGCGTCCGTCCGCCGGAACGGTTGGGTACCGTCCATTTCGGCTTCCGCAGCCCATTCGGCGCGATCGTCCCGCCGGTTCGGGCCGCCGCGTGCTTTTCCTGCGCCATTGCCAATGCCTCCCGCCGGTTGGAATCTTAAGCTAAGATGCCCCAACCGAGGGAAGCGCATGCTTTGCAGGTATTGCCATCAGAGCGAATCGGCGCCCAACCGCTTCAGGAAACCGTCCCGGTCATTAGAAGACAAACGGTTCTGCGTATGGAAACAGGACGGGCAAACGTACCAGACAAGCTGAAAAGGTCCCGGCAGCAGCGGTTGTCCGACCGCCTCGTGCAAGGTCGGCCGATAGCGCTCGTCCGCGATCGTCTGCGTTCCGGCCTGAACCATGAACTCTCGGCATTCCGGACATTCCGGCACTTCCTCCTGCCCGTCCAGAATCCTCTCGAGCTTCTCCTCCAGCAAGAGCAAGCGCGAGCTCGTATGGCGGTAGCCGTCCAGCTCGTCGTCCATCGGTGCGCCGCGCCTCCCGCCGGGTATGCCCGAGGCCTCTGCCCTCCGCCCTTCGACCGCTTCCCCGCCGTCGTTGTCGACCGAGAAGCTGACCGTCCGGTAAGCTTTCAAGTCATTTTCGCAATGCGGACAGAATTCTTCGGGCCCCAATTCCTCATCCCACACGATTTCCGTGTCGCACCAAGGGCAAACGGCATGCTTTTCCATCGGTCGCTCTCCTTTATCCCTTATTTTATAAAGCCAAGTAGACAACGCCGATCACGAAGAACAGCACCGCCAGCACAAGCAGCGTTCCCCCCAAATATTTCACCCCGCGTCACCCCTTCCGTCCTCACGACAACACGGTTGCGCCGATGACGTACGAAAGCGACACCGAGATAATCATCGCAATCAGGCCGACGGCACGGTTATCCTTTTTGATTTCTTCATCGATGCGAAAGACGGGCGTCATGAATTCAAACAAAAAATAAGCGGCCATGAGCAGAATAAAACCGAAGCCCGCCCACGCCATGCTTTGATAGACGGAGTCGCCGCCCTCGATCGAGAAACGAAACAGGTTGCTGATGCCGAAAATTTTGCCGCCGGTCGCCATCGCCACAGACAGATTGCCCTGCTTGATCTCTCTCCAGCAGTTGTAGCGGGTGACGAGCTCGAAACAGTACAAAAACACGATGAGCGCCAGCACGGCGACCGATACGTAAGCTAACGTTGCGATATAAGGATTGTGCAGCAACCCGTCGACTTCCTTATCCATCCGACTCCCCGTCCTTCCGCCGTGCCGTTATTTCAGCTCGGCAACCGTAACGCCGTTGCCGCCTTCCCCGTAATTTCCCAGCCGGTAAGCCTTGACCAGCCGGTGCTTCCGCAAATAATCCTGGACGCCGCTGCGAAGGACGCCGGTCCCTTTGCCGTGAATGATATAAACCTGCCCCATGTTCGACAGATACGCTTCATCAATGAAGCGGTCCACCTCGACGATCGCTTCTTCGAGGTTGGCTCCGCGGAGATCCAATTCCGTGCGCACCGCGTCATCCTTCGTCCTTTTCAGGCTGGCCGCCTGCTTCGGCTGCTGCCGGCTTTCGTTGTTGGCGGCCTTGACCAGCTCCAGGTCGTCCAGCCGCACCTTCATTTTCAGAATGCCCAATTGCACCGTCGCCTCGGCTGCCCCAAGCTCGACCACGTGGCCCTTCTGATTCAGGCTGTATACCATGACCTCGTCGCCAACCTGGATTTTCTGCGGCTTGCCGCCCCGCGGCGCGGCCGTCTTCGGCTTCTGAAGCCGGGGCGCGGCCTCGTCCAGCCGCTTGCGCGCTTCGATCAGCTTATGCTCCTTGACCGACGCGCCCTCCTCCATCGCGAGCTTGCGCAGATCCGCGACGATCTGCTCCGCCTCGCGCTTCGCCTTGGCGACCGCCTCGCGCGCCTCCTCCTGCGCCTTCGCCAGCATCCGGTCGCGCTGCTCCTCGAAGCGGCGCAGCTCGGCCGCATGCTTCGCCTTCAGCCGTTCCATCTCCTCGCGCAGCGCCGCCGCCGTCAGCCGCTCCGATTCCGCTCCGAGACGGTCCTCCTCGAGGGAAGCGATCATATTTTCGACCCGCATATCCTCTTCGCTTACTTCGCCCCGCGCATGCTCGATGATCGGGCGCGGCAGCCCCAGCCGTTCGGCGATCGCAAACGCGTTGCTTCGGCCCGGAACGCCCACAAGGAGGCGGTAGGTCGGGCTGAGCGTCTGCACGTCGAACTCCATGCTGGCGTTGATGACGCCTTTGCGGTTATACGCGTAAGCTTTGAGCTCGCTGTAATGAGTGGTGGCCACCAGGCGGCAGCCAAGCTTATGCATATGCTCGAGGATGGCGATGGCGAGCGCCGAGCCTTCCGCCGGATCGGTTCCCGCTCCCAGCTCGTCAAGCAGCACGAGGCTTTTCGGCGTCATGGAATCGAGAATGCGGATAATGTTCGTCAAATGGCTCGAAAACGTGCTCAAGCTCTGCTCGATGCTTTGCTCGTCTCCGATGTCGGCGTAGATCGCGTCGAACACGCACAGCTGGCTGCCGTCCTCTGCCGGCACGAACAGGCCGGACATCGCCATCAGGCTCAGCAGGCCGATCGTTTTCAGCGACACGGTTTTGCCGCCCGTATTCGGGCCGGTGACGATGATCGCCGAATATTGGTTGCCGAGCTCGACGTCCAAAGGGACGACGGATGCGGGAGCGATGAGCGGATGCCTGCCGCGCTTCAGCTTGATGAAGCCGCGGTCGTTCATGCGCGGCAGCGACGCTTTCATCTCATGGGCAAGCCGCGCCTTGGCGAACGCGAAATCAAGCTGTCCGAGCAGCTCGAGATCGACCGCCAGATCCTCCGCATACTCCGCCGTTTGCGCCGTCAGCCGATGCAGAATTTTCTCGATCTCGCGCTCCTCGTTCAAGCGCAGCTCCCTCAGCCGGTTGTTCATCTGGACGACGGCCTCCGGCTCGATGAACAGCGTCGCGCCCGAGCCCGACTGGTCGTGGACGATGCCGCCGAAATGGTTGCGGTATTCCTGCTTGACCGGAATCACGTAGCGGTCGCCGCGAAGCGTGATGATGGCGTCCTGCAGCATTTTCTGCACGGAGGGGGATCGAATCATCGACTCCAGCTTTTCGCGGACGCGCGCCTCTCCGCCGCGCAGTTCGCGCCGGATCGCGGCGAGCTCCGTACTGGCGTTGTCCATGACCTCGGCCTGCTCGTCAATGCACGCCATGATCGCTTCTTCCAGCACGCGGTGCTCGGTCAGCTGCTCCGCCATCGCATTCAGCAGCGGCATCGGATGATCCTCATGCAGAACGGCGATATGACGCTTCACCCTCCTGCCCCCGCGCACCGTGCTCGCAATATCGAGCAGCTCGGCCGGGCTCAGCATGCCGCCGATTTTCGCCCGTTTCAAGGAAGCCCGAATATCGGCGATTCCGCCGAACGGAGCCGCGCCCTTGAGGCGGTCGGCCGCATAAGCTTCGTCGGTCGCCTGCAAAAAGCGCTTTACGTCCTCAAGATCCGAGCTCGGAGAGAGCGCTTCGGCCGCCGCTCGGCCCAAAGCGGTGGACGCGTGTCGCGTCAATTTATCGATAACCTTGAAATAATCAAGTGTCTGCAAAATTTTGCCGTCCAACTTCTCGACAACTCCTCTCGCTTTCCATTATAACGTATTGCGCGCGGGCTTCGCCACGACGTTGACGTAAACTGCCATTCATGAAACGCCGTGAACGGGGAACACTAGCCGTGCGAACATATCCAAACTGCTCAGAAGGAGGGTGTTCAACCATGCAATTTCTCGGAACAGTCGTCCGTTTTATCGTCTCTGCGCTTGTTCTGATGGTCGTCGGCTGGCTTGTGCCGGGCTTCAGCGTCGGCGGTTTTTGGAGCGCATTGCTTCTCGCACTGGTGATCGCGGCGCTCGGCTGGATCATCGAAGGTATTTTCGGCAAACGGGTTACGCCGTTCGGCCGGGGAATCGTCGGCTTTGCCGTCAGCGCGCTCGTGATCTGGCTGGCGCAGTTCATCGTCGGCAACGTCGATGTGTCGATTCTGGGCGCCGTACTGGCCGCGCTGGCGATCGGGGTTATTGACCTGTTCATCCCTGTCAGCACCCCGTATGACGCCGCGAAGAAAAGCTGATCGGCCGCCGCCGGGCCCCAAAGCGGTCTTGCTTTCGCTGAAGAGAGCAGGACTGCTTTTCGCTTGGTCGCATGGTTGGCGAATCTTGTTCAGCGCTTGGGCCCCTTTCATATCTGCAACATTGGTGCGGCGCAGGCCACACTAAGATGGTATCCAAACTGATCGTGGAATAATCCTGCTTCATCCAGACGCTGCTGTCCGATTGAGGACGGGGGCGTTTTTCATTTTATCTCATAGCTTTCATAACAAAGTCTTATGGCTCCAAGCCTTCACGCCGCTTCTCCCGTTTGCTACCATAGAAATAGGATGAAAAGACTCGGACTTTGTCCGGACGGAGGGATTGACGGTGGCAAAAGGAAGCTTGGAAGGCAAGGCCGCGTTGATCAGCGGCGCGGGTACCGGGCTGGGGCGCGCGACTGCCGTCGCCTTTGCGCGGGAAGGCGCAAAGGTTGCACTGATCGGAAGACGCGCGGGCAAGCTTGAGGAGACGGCGGCGGAAGTACGGGAGGCCGGCGGGCAGGCGTTGGTGCTGCCGGCGGACGTTTCGGATGAAGAGCAGGTCAACCGCGCGGTGGCGGCGGCTCTGGCCATGTTCGGCAAAATCGACGTACTCGTCAACAACGCGGCCATATTCGAGCCGAACGCGGCGGCCGACACGACGCTGGCCGAATGGACGAGGCAGCTTGCGGTCAATTTGACCGGCCCTTTGCTGCTTGCCAAGGCGGTGCTGCCGTCGATGAGAGCGAAGCATTACGGCCGGATCATCAATATCACCTCGTCGATGGCATGGAACGGCGCCGGCGGCTATGCAGCCTACGGCGCGTCCAAGGCCGGGCTGGAGTCGCTGACGCGGACGCTCGCCGACGAGGAGCAGAACAACGGCATTCTGGTCAATGCGTTCAATCCGGGTACGGTTCGCTCGGAAATGCACGCTACCGGCAAGGACCCTGCGCAGGTGGCGCCGCATTTGGTCCGCCTCGCCTCACTGCCGGCCGGCGGCAAGACCGGCGAGGTGGTGGCGTACGAGTAGATTGAACCGCTTAGGCGGGTTGCGTGGGGAATAATGCCGGATTCCGTTGCGGACGCCCTGCTTGCCGGGCGTCCGCGCATCAATTAAAAATCGCCAAGCGGATTGTACCGCCGGCGATTTTTATTCGCATCACAAGCTATTCCTGCTCGATCAGCTCGATCCACTCGTTGTACTCCGTCTGCAGCTTCGCATATTCGTCCTTGAGCGACTCGTGCTCGCCGAGCAGCCGGTCGTACGCGTGCCGCACCTCGTCCGACGCCGCTTTAGCTTCGCTGCGCGCATCCGCCAGCTCCGCTTCCAGCCGTTCCAGGCGCTCACGGAGCCGGTCGGCCTCGCCGTGCGAACGCTCGGCTTCCGCCTGCCGCAGTCCGGCCTCCTCAGCCAACCGCACCTCGAGTGCGTCGCGCTCTTCCGCCAGCTTCGCGGCTCGCTCGGCCAATGCGCTTCGTTCGGCCTCCAGCTTCGCGGCACGCTCGGCCAACGCTCCCGCGTCTTCCGCTTGCACCTCCAGCCGCTCCAGCCGCTCCTTCAACTGTCGTTCACGCGTTAAATAACCGTCCGCGTCCTGTTCCAATCGCTCGAGCTGCCCGCGCAGCGAGCGTTGCGATTCCTGCAGCTGAGCCGCCTGCGATTCGGCCGCTTTAAGCTGCTCCTTCTGACGGGACAGCAGCTGCTCCAATTGCTGCGCCTTCGCCCTTCGCTCCACATCCTGTCTGTGCAGCGCTTCCGCTTTTTTCTCCGTCTCGGAGAGCCGGAATTCCCGCTCTCTCAGCTCCCGCTCGACACCGCTGAGCATAGACCGCAGTGCCTCTTCCTGCTCAAACGCCTGCATCGCGCGCTCTTCCGCGTCCGACGCTTGTCCCGCAAGCAGGGCACGCTCCCGTTCATGCGCTTGCGCGAGCTCGTCCAGCTTCGCGGCCCATTCGCGCTCCAGCCGCTCACGTTCCGCTTTTACCACCGCTTCGCACTGCTCCGCCGCCGAGCGCGATTGCGCTCCAAGCCGCTCGCGCGCCTCCGCCAATTCCGCTTGCAGCCGCGCCGTCGCGTCGCGCACGCAGCCTTCGATCCGCGCGCGCTCCGCCGCCAGCTCGGCCTCCAGCGGAGCCCTGGCTTCGCGGACCGCCGCTTCCACCCGTTCGCGCTCCGCCGCCAGCTCGGCCTCGAGCCGGCTCGTCTCGCTCTGCAGCCGAGCCTCGAGGTCGTCGCGCTCGACACGCCATTCGGCTTCACGCTCGTCATACATCCGGCGCCAATCCGTTTCCACTGCGGACAGCCGCTTCTCGGCCTCGCCGCGTATCCGGCCCGCCTCTTCCTGCGCATGCAGGCGAACGCCCGAGAGCTCCTCGCGAAGCGCCTTCAGCGTGTCGCGCGCTTCATCCAGCTCCGCGGAAACGAGCTTCCGCTTCGCTTCCTCTTCAAGCAGCCGCTCGTTCTCGCGGCGCAGGCGGAATACTTCATCGGCCATATGAACGGCCGAAAGAACCGCAATACGCGGCATGTCCAGGCGGGGGTATCCCTTTGCCAGCTTATGCATATTCTCATCGACAAGCGCGGCTACGCGCTTCATATAATCTACGTTGGAATGGCCCGTCAATCTGTACTGATGGCCATATATATCAACCGTCACCCGAGTTCGTTCGGCATCCATGATCGGTTCGTCCTCCCGTTTTGCTTGTGTTTCGTGCTGCTCGGCGTCCGCTGAGAAAACTTCTATCGCAGTCATCCTAAGAGGCGAGACCGCGTTTACGCGGCAGCGTAAGTCAATATCGCCGATCGAGAAAGTATGAGTGTGCCGCCGAACGCCTAACCTCATACTTTCTGATACGGTAAAAACAAACCGCACCGAATCGTCCGATTGGAACTAATTCGATGCGGCGGCTTGCGTTTCCTGCCTATTTCCTCAATTCCGCTTGAAAAGATTGTCCCAGCCGCTCGACGACCGCCGCGTGACGCTCCGTCACTTCCTCGTCGGTCAGCGTCCGTTCCGGATGACGGTAAACGAGCGCAACGGCGACGCTTTTTTTGTCCTCGCCGAGCTTGCCGCCCGTGTACACGTCGAATACGCGCACCGATTCGAGCAAATCGCCCGCGGCCGACCGGATTTCATCCGTCAGCCGTCCGGCCTCCACACCGCGGTCGAGCACGACGGCGATATCCCGTTCGATCGCCGGATAACGCGGAAGCGGCTTCTGCATGATCGCGAAGTCCGCCTGCTCATACAGCGGCTCCAATTCAAGCTCGAATACGTACGTATCGGCCAGATCGTCCTGAAGCTGCAGCGCCGGATGCACCTGACCCACGTAGCCGACCGGCTCCCAGCCCCGCGCCGTGTCCAGCAGCACAGCCGCCGTCCGTCCCGGATGCAGCTGATCGATCGATGCCGCCTCGTAACGAACCAGACCTGTCATGCCGAGCATCTCGAACACCGCCTCAAGCACACCCTTCGCATCGTAGAAGTCGACCGGCTCCGCCTTGCGGTTCCAGAGCGCGGAAGCCCGGCTGCCGGTCAGCAGACCGGCGATCCGATGCTTCTCCTGCGGCAAACGGGTCAGCTCGGTTTCGTCCGTCAGAAACACGCTGCCGATCTCGAACAGCGCCAAATCGTCCGTCTTGCGGTTCCGGTTGTATGCCGCGATCTCCAGCAGGCTCGGCACCAGGCTGGTCCGGAGCACGCTTCGGTCCTCGCTCATCGGCATCGCCAGCCGGATCGGCTTGGCTCCTTCGCCGAGCCGCGTGAACAAGCCCGCCCGGTCCGGATGCGTCACCGAATAGCTGATGACCTCATTCAATCCGGACGCCGTCAGCTTGCCGCGCAGCTCGCGCCGGATCGCCTGGGGCACCGTGAGCGCGCCCGGCGTCGTCGGCCCTTCGATCGGCGTGGTCGGAATGTTATCGTAGCCGTACAGACGGGCCACCTCTTCGATCAGGTCGACTGCGCGCGTAATATCGCCTCTTCGGCTCGGCACACGGACAGTGAACCGCCCGGACACATCGTCGCTTTCATACTCGAAGCCGAGCCGGCCGAATACCGTTTTGACCTCAAGCGTCGACAATTCGGTTCCGAGATACGAGTTGATCCGCTCGAGCGTCACCGTTACTTCCGCAGGCTCTTCCTCACGCGTAACGGCCTGCACGATTCCTTCCGCAACCAGCCCGCCGGCATAGCGCGCCATCAGCGAAGCCGCGCGGTCGAGCGCCGGAATGACGCGTGCATCATCCACGCCCTTCTCGAAGCGGATGCTCGACTCCGAACGAAGGCCGAGCTGCCGCGACGTTTTCCGCACCGTGCCGCCCTCGAACCTGGCCGACTCCAGCAGGATGTTCGCCGTTTCAGCCGTTACCTCCGAATTCGCGCCGCCCATCACGCCGGCAAGCGCGATCGGCTTCTCGCCGTCGGCAATCAGCAGCATATGCGGCTCGAGCTTGCGCTCCTGATCGTCCAGCGTAACCATCACTTCGCCTTCGCGCGCCAGACGGACCTCGATCCGGCCGCCGGCGATTTTATCGGCATCGAAGGCATGCAGCGGCTGTCCGTATTCCAACATGACATAGTTCGTAATATCGACGATGTTGCTGATCGGCCGGATGCCCGCCGCGATCAGCCGGTTCCGCATCCACTGCGGCGACGGTCCGACCCTAACGCCTTTAATGTATCGGGCCGCATAGCGCATGCAATGCTCCGGCGCGCTGATCCGCACCTGCACATAATCCGACGCCCGCTCGGCCGCATCGGCCACCGAAATGTCCGGCAGCTTGACCGGGCGGCCGGTCAAAGCGCCCGCCTCGTAGGCGACGCCCAGCATGCTGAGACAGTCGGAGCGGTTGGGCGTCAAGTCCAGCTCGAGCACCTCGTCGTCGATGCCGAGCACCTCGCCGATCGGCGTGCCGACCGCGGCGTCCTCCGGCAGCACGAGAATGCCCTCCTGCTGCTCCTTCGGCAGCAGCTTGTCGTTGATGCCGAGCTCCTTCGCCGAGCAGATCATGCCCTGCGATTCCACGCCGCGCAGCTTCGCCCGCTTGATCTGAAAACCGCCCGGCAGCTTGGCGCCGATCAGCGCGACCGGCACCTTCTGGCCGGCGTCGACGTTGCGCGCGCCGCATACGATCTGCAGCTCCTCGCCTTGCCCCGCATCGACCTTGCACACGTTCAGCTTGTCGGCGTCCGGGTGCTTCTCCTTCGACTTCACATAGCCGACGACCACATTGCCGACGCCTTTGTTCAACTGCTCAACGCCGTCCACCTCGATGCCGCCGCGCGTAACGCGTTCGGCCAGCTCCTCCGCGGAAATGCCTTCCAAATCGATATATTCATTCAACCAACGGTACGATACCTTCATGTCCGATCCCCTTCTTTCCTCGTCACATTCTCGCGAACTGGCTTAAGAAGCGCAGATCGTTCGTATACAAAGCGCGAATATCGTCGATGCCGTATTTCAGCAGCGCAATCCGCTCGACCCCCATGCCGAAAGCGAAGCCGCTCACTTCCTCGGGATCATAGCCGCCCATCTCGAGGACGCGGGGATGAACCATGCCGCAGCCCAAAATTTCCAGCCAGCCGCTTCCTTTGCACATCCGGCAGCCGATGCCGCCGCATTGCGCGCAGGATACATCGACTTCGGCGCTCGGTTCGGTGAACGGGAAAAAGCTCGGCCGCAGCCGGATACGCGTCTGTGAGCCGTACATGCGCTGCACGAACTGCAGCAGCGTGCCCTTCAGGTCGCTCATCCGGATATTCCGGCCAACAACGAGCCCTTCGATCTGGGTGAACTGGAACGAGTGCGTCGCATCGTCGTCGTCGCGGCGGTACACTTTGCCCGGGCATATCACCTTGATCGGCCTCTTGCCGTCCATTGCCTTCATCGTGCGAACCTGCACCGGGGACGTCTGCGTCCGCAGCAAAATGTCATCCGTAATGTAGAACGAATCCTGCATGTCGCGGGCCGGGTGATCCTTCGGCAAATTCAACGCCTCGAAGTTGTAGTAATCGGTCTCGACCTCCGGTCCCTCCGCGATCGTGTAGCCCATGCCGATAAAAATATCCTCGATCTCCTGCTGCACCTTGTTGAGCGGATGGACCGCGCCCGCCGGCAGCTTGCGTCCGGGCAGCGTCACGTCGACGGTCTCGGCCCGAAGCCGGTTTTCCGTCTCCTGCGCCTGGAAACGCGCCTGCTTCACCTCGATAACCGCCTCGATCGCCGCGCGCACCTCATTGCCCACCTGCCCGATGACCGGCCGCTCTTCGGCGGACAAGCCGCCCATGCCGCGCAAAATTTCGGTCAAGGCCCCTTTTTTACCCAAATATTTGACCCTCAGATCATTCAAATGCTGGGGATCGCCGACTGCCTGCAGCTCCTGCAGCGCTTCCTCCCGAAGTGCCTCCAAACGCTCCTTCACAACGTTCGCCTCCAAATTTTTTCCATATTTAGCGTTCGGTTAAATACCCCGTTTTACGATTCTCCGGTTTCTTAACCGAGGATTGCCGGTTGTTGACCGACAAAAAAAGCCCTTCCTCCCCGCAAGGGACGAAAGGACCGTGGTACCACCCTCATTCGAACCGCCCCGGGCCTCACGCCGGGCGCCGATTCCTCTGGCGCGGTTAACGGACCGCATCCGGGCGCAGCCTAGTGGGGTTCCGTGCGGAAGCCCGTTCAGCGGCCTGCTAAGGAGTGAATTTCGGCAGCCCGTCTCCGGGGGACACTCTCAATCGCGGCGTCCCCTCCCTGTCGGAAGGCGCATGCTTACTTATCTCCATCATGGCATTTAAATCCTATGATTTACATTAGTCTATATTATATGCAAACCGACTGTACGGTGCAAGCGGCACGGCCGCAAAGGACTGAAATCAATTCCGATCGTCTGCGAACCACCAACCTGCGTAACGATTAAGTTATCGCGCCGTCCGTTCCCGGCGAGCTATCTACTCTCGATTGTGTTCCCCGTACTTCGGCGAATCGTTTCTTTTCACCGACTTCACCGCTGCCAAGGTAACCATTACAACGGCTGCAAATACGACCGCAAAAAAAATACCGACGGAACCCATCAAACGCTCCTCCTTTTTTAGCCAAGCACGAATCTTCTTCCCACAATAAACTACGTAATGTCGTGTGATCACCACCTCTTATTATGCACCTCAATCCCGGCATCCGTCAAAGAAAGTTTCAATCCTTGATTTTCGGGAGACGCACCTGAAATTCGCTGCCTTGTCCCGGCGTGCTTGTAACGATGATATTGCCGCCATGGAACTCCACGATCCACTTGGCAATGGAAAGGCCGAGACCCGTCCCGTCCGAAGCGTGCATTCTGGCCGATTCACTGCGGTAGAAACGTTCAAAAATATGAGGCAAATCTTGCGGTTCGATTCCGATTCCCGTATCTGCAACCCGCATGACGCAACGCTCCTTGTCGGCATCCACGGAGAGTGCGATAAGGCCTTCCTCCGGCGTATACCGAACGGCATTCTCCGCAAAAATAAGCAGCAGCTGCTTGAGCAAATCCTCATTGCCCCAAGTCAGTGCGGAAGCGCCGTATTCGCATCGGATCGTCGCTTGTAGATTCCAGGCCTTCATATCCAGCTCCACCTCTTGCAAAAGCTTGGACAGATCGACGATCCGCATGCGGATTTCCTGTCCGGCGTCCGCCCGCGCAAGCGACAATAAATCTGCCACGAGCTTCGACATGCGGGCGGCTTCTTTCCGGGTATCCGCCAGAATTTCCGCCTGGTCCTGCGGAGGAATATGTTTCACTCTTTGCAAAATATCCAGATTGCCGCGAATCGTCGTAAGCGGCGCCCTCAGTTCATGCGAAGCATCGGCTATGAACCGTCGTTGGCTTACGAACGCTTTCTCCAGGCTTTCCAGCATTTCATTGAAGGTATCCGCCAAATGGCTTAATTCGTCCTTGGCTCCGGTATATAACACCCTGCGGTCAAACCCTTGGGATACGGCGATCGCTTTAGCGGTCTGGCTTATAATCTCCACCCCGCTTAATGCCTTGCGCGCCAAAAACCAGCTGCCGAGCGCGGCCAGAAACAGGCCGGCCAAGGTTCCGGTGAGAACCGGCCATGCTAAACGTTTTAAAGAGGAATCGATTTGTTTCAACGAAATTTCCGCCTGAATATAACCCACCGCATTGCCCTGATCCAGAACGGGTGCCACCAACATGCGATACCGGCCCAGCGAGGGATCCGTGAACGTGTGCAGCTCCCTCTTCAACGCATGGGTCTCGGGAAGCGAGACTTCGGGAGCGCGAAAAGGATTGGCGCTTTTCGCTATCGATTTGCCCGCGGCATCTTTCATCCATACAGACACGCCGTTCGCGGAATACTCCTCGGATGGAAGGCGGATTTCGGACAACGGTTTGCCCTGCTTTATCTCCTTTTGCACTTCCTCTCGAACGTGCAGGGCCACGCTTTCCAGCGAACGGTCCGTTTCATTGTAAAGGGATGTACGGTGCACCAGATAGATGGAGGAGGTGATGGCCATGAGCACCACGCCGAAGATCAAACAGCTCCATAGCGTCAAACGTAAACGGATCGGCATCGGCTCATTCCCTCAAAGCGTAACCGGCGCCCCTGACGGTATGGATGAGGCGGGCTTCTCCTTGCGCCTCCAGCTTGCTTCGCAAATAACCGACATATACCTCCAGCACATTCGATTCGCCTTGAAAATCAAACCCCCAAATTCTTTCCATGATGAGATCGCGGGTCAATACCTGCTTGGGGTGGCTCATGAAAAAGGCGAGCAGGTTATATTCGGTTGTGGAAAAATCGATCACACGCTCCCCCCTGAATGCCTGGCGGGTTGCCAGATCGAGGACCAGATCGGAAAAAACGAGCCTCTCCGCTTTATTCAGCTTATCCGATCTCCTGAGCAAAGCTTTTATACGCGCTGCCAGCTCCTCGAACGCGAACGGCTTTACCAAATAATCGTCCGCGCCCGTCTCAAGCCCCTCAACCCGATCCGCTATCGAGTCCCTGCCGGTCACCATGAGAATCGGGATGCCGCTGTCTTTTCTCAATCTTTTGCACACTTCCAATCCGTCGATGCCCGGCATCATAATATCCAACACAATCAGATCGGGCTCGTGGTCCAGCACCTGGTGCAATCCTTCCTTGCCGTTGCCGGCAACCCTGACATCATAGCCTTCATACGTCAATCCTCTGCGAATCATCGTCGAAATCGTTTTATCATCGTCTATGATCAGAATATTGGCGCTCATTGCTCTCACCTCTCAAGGCATGGAGTTTCCATATTCATTCTATAATGGTTCCAGCCCGATACCTGTGAGAAAAGTCACTTTTCCTGCTTGCTCCGGATTTGCCCGTCGTTATTTCCACGCCAGTGTGACGGTTTCGTCCGATACTCCTCCGATTTGCAGCGAAGCCCTATTCAAGGAAGAATTCTCCGGTTTGGCGAAGAAAGCCAAATATTGCGGATGGTGAGCATCCTTGCTTTCGACCACCCATTTGTCCGGTGCCTTCTTTTCTCCTGCATCCGTGATCCTGAAAACATTATCGCTCAACGGAATCGAGGATAAATCTCCTGAATGCGCCGTCAGGGAGACGCGAAAGATTTCGTACTTTTCATAATCGGATGCGGTTATAGTTTGACCGGCTTGAACACCGGTAGGCAGCAGGCGCTCGGCCTCGATTTGCACGCCTCCCGACTCGGCCGTTTGGATTTGCCCCTGCACAGCGGCAGCGGGATCCGCGGCGGCGTTGCCGGCGTCGACAACGGCGTCGGATGACGCATTGCCGCGATCCGCCGCGGAGGACACCGTGTAATCCTCCAGCGAGATCTCATGAGGCTCCGATCCCACCGGGATTCTGGCCGTCACCTTCCTGGCCGCCGTGTCGATTTTGACGACATCGTTCGACTGCCGGTTCGTAACGAAAGCCCATTTTCCATCCGGAGAAAAAGCGACATGGTTGGCATACGCCCCTGTGGGAATCGTGTCCACGACTTGCAGGGTGGCCGCCTGAATAATCGACACATCGTTCGATTCATTGTTGGCGACCCAAATTTCCTTGCCGTCGGGCGATACCGTAACGCCATGGGGCGCGTCTCCCGCCCGGAGCTCTTTAATGACATCGAAAGATTGGGCATCAATAACGGTTACGCTTCCCGACTCGACATTGCCCACGAAGGCCAGCTTCCCGTCGGGGGACAACGCGACCTCGTTGGGCACCTGCCCTACCGGGATAACTTTCAGCAGCCGGTTGCTCGCCGCATCCACGACCGATACCGTATTGCCGTTGACGTTCGCCACCCACACCTGCGAGCCGTCCGCCGCTACCGCCACATGCGCCGGTCCTTCGCCGGTTTCCACCAGAGCCGCCTGCTCCATCGTCGAAGTGTCGACAACCGCGAGACCGCCGCCTTTTTTCCCGAGCCCCGGATTCAAGGAAACATACAGTTTCCCTCCGTCCGGACTGATGTCGATGCCGTGAACGCCTTCTTGGAACGTCGTTTGTTTGACGATCTTTTTCGTGTTGGTATCGATCTTCACGACCGATTTGCCCTGAAAACCGGTTCCCGAATACAGGCTGCCTTTATCGGGACTTAGCGCTATGCCGTGGGAGGCCTGTTCCGTTCCGAGCGATATGGTGTCCAGCACTTTTCCATTGTCCGCATCCACTACGGATACCGTACCTTCTCCCGCATTCGGCACGTAGAACGCAAGACCGGCCGCGTCGCTCTTGCCGGCATTATTGAGCAATGCCCATCCGCCCCCGGCAACGGCGACGACCGCCACTATAGCCCAAACCAAGATTCGTTTCATTGTGCACCTCGCCTGGTAAAAGATTCTTTTAGCAAATAAGGCTGCCGACCCTGAACGGCGACAGCCTTAGCGGATTTAAAGGATGGTTTACTTGCTTATTTGAATCGCGCCGATGAGGCCGCCCGGTTCAACCTCGCCGTTCATCGTGTGATGCAGCTCGTGGCAGTGGAATACCCAGGTGCCCGGGTTATCGGCGATAAATTCGATATCGTACGTTTTGCCCGGCGCGACGTCAATCGTGTTCATCACCTGCGGCTGAGCGATCGGATGCCCGTCTTCGGCGATGACTCGGAAGTCTTGCCCGTGCAGATGCATCGGGTGCGGCGCGTTGCTGATATTGATCAGGCGCACACGGATTTTCTGGCCTTTCTTCGCCTTGATTGCCTGCGTATCCGGAAACGACTTGCCGTTAATCGTCCAGTAATTGTAGTCCATGTTTCCGCCTTGCATTCCCTCCATGGAGCCTTCCGTCATTCCCACCGCGGACCCTTCCTTCATATCTTCCATGGACCCTTCCTTCATATCTTCCATGGACCCTTCCTTCGACTCATCCACATTCCAGCCGCCGAGCATCCAGGTAATATCCTGGTCGAATTTCGGCTGACCGGCGGCATTTTGCGGATCGATTATAAACGGCCCGTACAGCCCCTTGTCGATCTGCTTCACACTGTTTAAATGGGAGTGGTACATAAAGGTTCCCGCATGGTTGGCGATAAATTCATAGGTGAACGATTCCCCCGGCTTGATGGGCTTCTGGGTAAAAGGAGGAACGCCGTCCATCTCATTCGGAACGTGCAAGCCGTGCCAGTGAATGGACGTTTCTTCTTTCAGGTTGTTTTTCACGGTGACGCGAACCGTATCGCCTTCCGTAACGCGAATTTGCGGTCCGGGAATGGTGCCGTTCACGGTGATGGCGTCGACGGTCGTGCCTTTCACCAGCTCCCATTTCCCCTCGGCGATGTTGAGGGTGAAGGCTTTCACCTTGCCTGTCGGCTTAATGACGTCCGTTTCTTTGAGCGGCGGCAATTTCCGCAGTGCCGTCGTCGTGAGTATGGATGCCGGGTCGACGGTCGCGGCGGAAACCGACTCGGTTCCTTTTGCCGCATTTCCTTTCAGCCCGTTGATTCCGGCAAGCAAAGCGCCCGACAAGAGAACAACCGCCAATCCGCTGTATAAAATCTTTTTATTCATCTATTTGCCTCCTCGGTACAACTTAAGATTTGGACAACTCGTCTTTTACAATCATCGTTCCTTTGTACATGCCCATCTGGCAGGTGAACGCATAGGTTCCCGTCCGGTTGGGAAACAGCTCCACCGACACCTTCTGTCCGAACGGCAGCATCATGCTTTTATGAAACTCGGGAAACACGACCATTTCGGAGCAAGCCGATTTCTCCTCCCTGAGAAATTCAAGACGCAGCGGTTTTCCGCTCTGCACGACAATCGTGTCGGGCGTATAGCCTCCTTTGACATGGATTCTGGCTTCCTGATAGCCGGATGTGCCGACTTCCGCCTGGCTTCCGCCTTTCTTGGACCCCCAGAAAAACCAGGCAATGCCCGCGATGAGCAAAAGGCCGGCCGACGTTACGATCCATTGTGACAGTGCCATCTTTCATCCCTCCCATGCCATTAGGATAAAAGGCAAAGCTAAGTCACTTATGAGGCTAACCTGAGAAAACGTTAAGAATTGCCGCGGCTTCTTAAAAGTCTAGCTTGAAAACCAAAAAAACCGACCTCATCGAGATCGGGAAAAACGGTCGAATCGTTACCCGAGATGGATATTTGCCTCGGGCAAATAGCAAAGCAACGACTTTGACCGCTATTATATTCCGTTTGTGATTTATATTATTTCCATTTATAACACTGCTATTTGTCATTTATAATAGGTACGAGATCGTTATCGAATATGTACGGAGGATGACATGAAGGACTATCGCATACTGATCGTCGATGATGAAGAACCGATGCGCGAACTGCTCCTCCTATACCTGAAATCCGACGGATACGCGGCCGAAGCGGTAAACGGCGGAGAAGAAGCCGTTAACAAAGTGATGCATCACCGTTACGATCTGATTCTGCTCGACCTCATGATGCCGGGAATGGACGGATTCGAGGTGTGCAAGCGAATACGCAGCTTCTCCACCGTCCCCATTATTATGCTGACGGCGCGCGAGCAAACCGTCGATAAGGTGGTCGGGCTCCGAACCGGAGCGGACGATTACATTACGAAACCGTTCGAACATCAAGAACTGTTGGCCAGAATAGAAACCATCTTCAGACGAGAGCGGTTCGCTCACGAGGATAAACCGCATGCCAAACAACAAACGGTTGCCGCGCATAACGGTTTGAAGATGAACCTGCAGACGCATCAAGTCTTTTATGAGGATAGCGAGTTGTCTTTCACCCCGAAGGAATATGCGATTCTGCGCGTATTCCTCACAAATAAAGGAAGGGTCTTCCACCGCGACGACATTCTGGAATTGGTGTGGAAAACACCGACCATCAACGATGACCGTACGGTCGATACCCATATCAAAAATATTCGGGATAAATTATCCAAGGCAGGCATTCAGGGCAATGAAGTCATAAAAACCATATGGGGAACAGGATATATATGCAATGAAAATTCCAAAGATAAATAGCGTGTCGGTTAAACTCGGCAGCATGGTTATGATTATTTTCCTGCTGCTCATTGTTGCGATCCATACCGCTCTGTATATGTTGTTTGTCCGGTTCTATACCAACGATCAGATTAATGAATTGTTACAGCGCAGCAGCAGCTATTCCGCCGTTCTAAGCGATCACTTTGAAGAAACCACCATATCCCACGTGCTGAGTCTGGAAAGCTCGACGGACAATCTGATCCTGATCCTGGATGCTTCCGGCAATCGGCTGGGGGCTTCCGACAATCTATCTGATCTCTCGCCCGATTATTTGGACAAAATTATTACGCATGGTAACGAAGAGCATGGCTCCGTCCTCGCCTCCGACTGGAAAAACCAGGACTATTTCGTCGCGCAATCCGCCATCCAAGTCGATCAACGGGCGGTCGGCAAAGTGGTCATGCTTACCTCGACAGGCACGATCCGTACGGCCGTCAGGACATTAGGCGTCACCAATTTGTCGGTTGCGGCCATTGCGATTCTGATCAGCGGCGCCCTCATTTTCGTTACATCCAATAAAGTCGTCCAGCCCTTGCTTCGTATCATTCGCACCACGCAACGGATATCGGAGGGGAAACACGATTGGGAACTCACTCCTAAGGGAACGGATGAAATCGCTCAGCTGTCCCGTTCCATCAATCAAATGTCCGCAAATATCCAATATTACAAGCATCAACGGAATCAATTTTTGGCCGACATTTCTCACGAGTTACGCACGCCTTTAACCTATATCAAGGGGTACTCCGAATTGCTGGCTAACGATGTCGTTGAGAATGAACAAGACAAAAAACGATATTTGGCACTGCTGCATTCACAAAGCATGCAGCTGCAAAGACTGGTGCAGGATCTGTTTGAGCTCGCCAATCTCGAGCAAGGCGCTTTTTCTTTCGAGTTCAAACGGACGTCAATCGAAAAAGTGATTTTGAATACGCTTGACCTTATGTCCGAATCGATAAAAAAGCTGGGGATCGAATTAACATACGATCCCTCTCCCGTTTCTTTATATGTGATGGGCGACGAGCGGCGGCTGCAGCAGGTGATGATCAATTTGCTTGAAAATGCTAAAAAGTATACGCCGGAGAAAGGCGCGATTCATATTTCGACCTTTGCCGATGAGGAGCGCTGCGCGATCCAGGTGACGGATACCGGCTCGGGCATTCCCGAGAATGACCTTCCCCATATCTGGGAACGGTTGTACCGGGTCGATAAATCCCGCTCCCGCGCAACCGGCGGAGCGGGGTTAGGCTTGGCCATCAGCAAAGAAATTATCAACCTGCACCATGGTGAAATAACTGTCGAAAGCATCGAAGACGCCGGTACTGCATTTACAATCAGGCTGGGGAAAATCACATAGAGGCTGCCGGCATGCGGGAGCCTCGGCAAGCTGCCGGCATACTTTCCTCTATATAAATTTGATGCCAGAGCATAAAGACGAGCAGCGTCCATAATTTGCGGCTTGCATCGGTTTTGCCGTCTCTGTGCATCTCCAGCAGCCGAAGCGCGTAGGCCTTGTTTATCCATTTCCCCACATTGGCCGTTTCAATCAGCGCTTTCGCCCAGTCATACCATTCATTCCTCAACCAGACCCTGGTCGGCACCGGGAAACCCAGCTTTCTCCTGTTTTGCACATCCGGAGGGACAACCTCTTTCATGGCTTCCCGAAGCAGTACCTTCGTCGCCTCCGGAGTCACCTTGTATTTTGTCGGTATGGTTGCCGCAAATTTAAATACTTCCTTATCTACGAAGGGAACCCGCAGCTCCAGCGAATTCGCCATAGACATTTTATCGGCTTTCATCAGAATGTTGCCGCGCAGCCAGGTATGAATGTCGATATATTGCATTTTCGTCACATCGTCATAGGCTTCGGCTTGCCGGTAAAAAGGCGCGGTTACGGCTTGAGCCGGCCGATAGACCCCATCCGCGATGAATGATGCGGACAAGACCTCTTTCTTTTCCGGATCGGCAAAAATCTTGGCATTACCGTAAAAACGTTCTTCAAGCGGCTGGCTTCCCCTTTGTAAAAAGCTTCTTCCTTTCATGCCGGCCGGCATGAGCTCCGCCAAATATCCGGTCATTTTCCGAAGACCGTCCGGCAGTTGCTGCAGCATCCGAAGAGAATGCGGCTCGCGGTAAATATTGTAGCCGCCGAAGAACTCATCCGCCCCTTCGCCGGAAAAAACGACTTTCACATGTTGACTTGCGATCTTGGAGACAAAATATAAACCGACGGCGGAGGGATCGGCTACCGGCTCGTCCATATGCCAGACTAACGACGGAAGAACGTCCATATATTCCTGTGCGCTTATGCGTATCTCATGGTGGTCGGTCCCCAAATAAGCCGCGGTTTTTCTGGCCTCATCCAGCTCGCTGTAACCCGGCATATCAAAGCCGACGGAGAAGGTTTTGGTCGGTTCCAGACGGTGCAAGAGGCCGACCAGGCTGCTGGAATCGACGCCTCCCGACAGAAATGCTCCTCGCGGCACATCGGAGTTCCGGTGGATACGCACGGAATCGGCCATCACGGCCCGTGCTTCCTCCACCAAATCGGAGAACGATTTGGTTTCGTCCGGATGAAATTGCACACTGTAATAGGGCCTGATCGTCATCGTATCCTCTTGAATGATCATATAATGGCCGGCCGCGAGCTTGCTGACGGATTGGAACATCGTTGCCGGCTCCGGCACATATTGAAACGTCAGATAATGATATAAAGCTTCCTCGTTTACTTCCCGATCCAATTTGCCGGAAGCAAATAACGATTTAATCTCTGAGCCCACCATGTAGCCGTAAGGGGTATCGCTGTAATAGACGGGTTTAATACCAAAAGGGTCGCGGGCCGCAAACAGCATCTGCCGCTTCTTGTCCCAGATCGTAAACCCGAACATACCGCGCAAGTAGTTCGGACAGTCCGTTCCCACTTCCTCATACAACCGAAGAATGACCTCCGTATCCGATTTCGTGTGAAAAACATGCCCTTTGCCGGCCAACCATTCCCGCAATTCCCGGTAATTGTAGATTTCGCCGTTAAACACGAGCCATACGTCCCGATTCTCATTGCCAAGCGGTTGTGCGCCGTTCTCTATATCGATGATGCTCAATCGCCTGAATCCAAGACCTATATGTCCGTCCGTATAAATACCCTCGTCGTCCGGACCGCGGTGGGCAATTATATCGGTCATGCGCTGCAATATATCCGTTGAAACGGGAACCTGGTTTCTGTTATAGATCGTGACGAATCCGCACATGTTTGCTTTAATCTCCTTTTAAGACATGAGTGTAGTATCAGTCTAACAACCGTTTTTGTGGAATTTGTGAAGAACGGCTAATAAGCCGGACACAAAAAGAAGGCAACCTGAACAGAGGCGCCTTCTCCCTCATTCGAGAGACTTGCTCATCCTTCAACGTAGGTGATAGCCTGTTTACCCATTTGATCGTAGGCCTCTTTGAAGGAATCGATCGCAATCTTTCTGTTTTTGATATTGGCCAGTGGATCGTTGAAATAGATATATTTTTCATCATAGCCCGTAATGAGAACCGAATGCTCTCTGTAGGTGATTTTTACGGGCCCCGAAGGCGTTTGCCACGTTTGGAACATCGAATCCGGCAGACGTTTAAACCGGGTGTTGGAGATGATCCACACCGGTGCTCCCCGATCCAAGGCATACAGAATATCCTTCAACTCGCTTCCGGTCATATCGATGATCCGGCCGGGCAGGTAGTTTTCAGCCAACTCTTTAATCGGTCCATGATAAACGCCGTAACCCGGTTTATCAAAGGTGTACATATCCCCGATATACCCGTCGTAAGGATTTCCATAGTAAACGACGCCGTTCTTTTTCCTGTATGGCGTCGGATCCTTTTTGATCTCTTTGGCGAGCTTCATCTTATCCGCATCCGCACCTGCGACCCGCAAAAGCATGGCCAGGCTCGTCACCTCGCAGCCCCTGGGAAGCTCGGGCATCTGGGCAATTAACGGCGCATCGATCAGCTCGGATCTCGCGGGCAGCTTTTTATTTTCCCATACGGGCGTACCATATTGCTGAAAAAAGATTTGGGTTCCCAAAAAACCTTTCGCATATCTAACCGCTTCGTTAAAATCGTCGAAGTCCGAAATATAGCGTCCGTTCTGGCGGACGACAAAAGCGCCGTAATTGTCCCAATATATCCGGCTTTCGCCCTGCTTCCGTACGGAAGCATGCTTCATGGATTCGGCAAAGGCAACGGCCTCTTCAAGCGTTTCAAACGATTGCTTCAGGGTATTGTAGGAATAAACCCGGAACGCGTTGTCGGACTCCGCCGCCGTGCCGGTCAACTCCCCGGCGGTCATTGCCGATTGATTGCTTTCAACCGGCATTTTTGCCGATAGAAACAGGAAGAAAACCATAACCGAGAGTACGACAAGCGAGGCAAATAATGCGACACGTCTTTTCATGCTGCTTCCCCTTTCGCGACGGGCTGCCGACAGCTGCTCCTTATGTACGAGCATATCGCTTTATTATAGCTTTCCTCTTCCGTTTATACCCTATGCAGCCAACCTTTAATCAGCAAGCCGCTTCCATACAAATGACTTTATCGGCTGCTCGATACCTTTAGTCTTCGAGCAGCTTTGCAAATTTGTCCTCCATCGATTTTTGGTCTAAAGGACCGATGACTTTATCGACAATCATTCCTTCCCCGTTCACAAAGAAAGTAGTCGGGATCGGCCGGATACCGTACTTTTTAGCCGTTTCCGCCGTTTCGTCCAATAGGACGGGAAACTCGAAGCCGAATTCTTCAACGAAAGCCTTGGCTCCTTCAACGGAATCGCTGGCCGTGACATTAATCGCGTAGATTTCGATCTTCCCCTTGTAAGTCTCATACAGGCTGACGAGCTCGGGCGCCTCCGTTCGGCATGGACCGCACCAGGATGCCCAAAAGTTCAGAAGCACCGGTTTGCCGTTCAAGCTCTGAAGCGAATAGGTTTTTCCATCCAGTCCGGAAAGCGAAAATTGCGGAGCCGAGTAACCGATTTTCGGCATCTCCACTTTCGTTGCAGAACCGGCCGCTGCAATGGAGGGCTGCGTCGGTTCGATGGAGCGCAATTGGTAAACGACGATCAGGGCAAACACCGCGATCGCCCCAAGCGCCAACAAACCCTTTTTCATTACAATCCGCTCCCTCCCTTAGATTGTCCAGTAAGTGATCGTATCGCTGATGCCGAGCAGCAGGAAAAATACGCCGGCCAGCTTCTGCACCCATCCTCCCCAATGTTTGGCCCGTTTAATCAACAGCCGGTCCAGGCCGAATCCGACAGCCAATCCTGCAAACAGCAAGAACGGCACCGCCGTCCCCAAGGCGAAAACGGACGGCAGCACCACGCCATACGAAGTTTGCAGCGCCAGCGGCATGAGCGATCCGAAGAACAGGATAAACATCGTGGGGCAAAAACCGATCGAAAACGAAACCCCCATCAGAAAGGCGCCGCCTTTGCCTCCCGCCCGAGCCGCGATACCTTGCAAGCGCCCGGACATTCGCGTCCCGAAATGAAAAGGCAGCCGGATCCAGCCGAGCAAAAACAAACCGATGAACACGAGCAACGGACCCAGCAGCTTCCTGGCCGATGCGAAAACCGGAATAAAATCCCGGGATATTTGCTGCCCGAAAAACCAGAATAATAAGCCGAATATACTGAACAAGGCCACTTTCCCCAAAATATACATGGCCGTCTCCGTCCCGGACAGTCTGGATTGAACGTGACGGTTTCCAAAATAGGTGATGGCGGCGATATTAGCCGAAATCTGGCACGGCGCGACCGACCCGACGATGCCAAGAAACAGCGCAGCCAACAAAGCGGTATTGGACTCCGTTCCGCCCAGGAAGGGCGCGCTTAAGAACGTGCTGATTTGACTTAGTATGGAATACATAGCGCTCTCCCCCTAAAATCCCGTAAACCCGCCGTACAGTCTTATAAAAAAGATCGTAATGTCCGTCATTTTGTCCGTATAGAGCAGAAAGCCGGTGACGATCATCAACGCGCCGCCGATTTTCATGAGAGCGTTCGAGTATTTCAGCAGCCAACGCATCTTTCCGATAAAAAAAGCCATCACGAAAAATGGAATGGCAAATCCGATCGTGTAAGCCGCCGTGTAAACGACGGCCTGGCTGGGGTTGCTGACGCCCAAGGTCAATACTGCGGCCAGGATCGGTCCGACGCATGGCGTCCAGCCCGCCGCATAGGTGATCCCCACCAAAACGGAACCCAAATATCCCACAGGCTTCCGTTTCCACTCGAATCTCACTTCCTTCATCAGCAGCTTGGGTGAAAATACGCCGAGCATCACCAATCCGAAAACAGCAACCAGGATCCCGCCTAATTGCCGGATCAAATCCTGATTGTCGGAAAATAAATTGCCGAGCAGGCTTGCCGATAAGCCCAATGCGAAAAAAATGACGGAAAATCCGAGAATAAAAAACAGCGTGTGCAGAAGCGCCTGTTTTTGAAATAAACCTCTGCCTTCCTTCAGATCTTTAACGGAAACCCCTGTAATATACGATAAGTAAGACGGGTAAAGCGGAAGGCAGCAGGGTGAAATGAAAGATAGAAACCCCGCCCCGAACACAAGCCATAACGTCAGATCCGCAGCGTCCATGTCGTTGCTCCTTCTTAAGTTTTTACGAATGACCATAAAAAGACGGGGAAACCGGATTACACACTACAAATTGTAGTATACAAAAAAATGGTGCCGTCGGGCAACGGCACCTTTGTGAATACCTCTCTAAATTTATGATCGATCCATAAGGTACTGGACGGTTTCCCGATCCGAAGCGGCAGGCAATGCAAAATTCCGTTCGTAAGCTTCATGGCCTTTGCCCGTTATGGCAACCACGTCATCGGCTCCGGCCTGTTGCCACGCATACTCGATTGCTTTCGTACGATCTTGAATCAGCACGACGCGATCCCCGCCATACCGATCGGCCAGCATTCCCATTTCCTCCAGCAAATGATCCGCTTCCACGCCGGCTAAATTATCCAGGGTCAATATGATCAAGTCGCTCCATGCCGTTGAAATCTCCAGCATCTGGCCGCGCTTGGACGGATCTCCGTTGCCGCGGAAACCGAATACATGAATAATCCTTTTGGGCTGGAGAGTAGATAAAGTCCGAAGAAATTGCTGAAAGCCGTCTGGCGTATGCGCGTAATCCACAATGAACCGGGCGCCGGCGGGATGCCGGTAAATTTCAAAGCGACCGGGTAGGCCGGGGAAAGTCTGCAAAGCTTGTTTGATGGTGAACGGTTTGACGCCCATTCGACGAGCGGTCAACCAGGCAGCCGCGGCATTCCAAGCATTGTATACGCCAGGAAGAGGAAGGGTAATTTCATGGTGCTCGCCGCCTTCCCGGATGACAAATTTCAAAGGAAATTCGCTTATAACCCGAACAAGCTCCAGCTCATTCCATTCGCTTTCACCGAATGCCTGCACGTTCTTGTCGAGCGCCAAAAGTTGATCAATCAGACGCGCTCCCCACTCGCAGTGGCTGTTGATAACGGCTTCGCCTTGTTCTTTTAATTGGCCGAACAATCGAGCCTTCGCCTTGAAATAGTCGTCCATCGTCTTATGGTAGTTCAAGTGATCATGGCTCAGGTTGGTAAATACCGCATAGTCAAACCGGGTCGCCCCAATACGCTCCTGATCGATTCCATGAGACGAAACTTCCATGATGACTGCCCGATCCCTGCTTTGGTCCAGCAACTGCTGCAGCTGCAGGGCATCGGGGGTGGTCTGGGTGGAGGGCAACTCGATCCCGTTTATCCGGTTGGAGACGGTACCGATAAGCGTACAGGTTATACCCGCGGATTCGAGTATGTAACGAAGCAAATAGGAGGTCGTCGTCTTTCCGTTGGTCCCTGTAATACCGATCATCGTATGCCGTCCGGACGGATGGCCATAGAATGCGTCGGCTAACCGGGCCAGTGCGAGACGGGCATTGGAAACACGGTAATAAGGAACCGGCAAACCGCTGAGCTCTTTTTCACCGACCACGGCCGCCGCTCCGGAACGAACGGCATCGGCAATATACTCGTGGCCATCTGTCGTCAAACCGGGGATTGCCACGAATAAGTCGCCTTTTTTTACTTTACCCGAATGAAATTGAATGCCTGATATTTTCATTTCAAATGCAACATCGCCTTCAAGCAATAGGGGTTCCAAGGCTTCGTACAGATCCATTTTAAACTCCTTTATGCATAATCACCCGCTTTACAGTACCGATCCGTTAACGCTTCAATCCGGGATAACGCGTCGTTTCTTACAAAGACAGGCACAGTCTGTATTGTACTACACCATGTAGTTATTAACCAAATGAGGGGGGTCTAAAAAGAAATCAGGAAAAGGATCCGCACCAAGAAAATCAGCGGCCTACGTACAGCCGCTTATGATCATGCCGGTTAGGGCAAAAATGGCGGCAAGAGAGATCCACAAAGGAATGAAATCGAATAACGGAACGCGAATTTTCCTTTTGGGCTCGATTAATTGCAGCAATCGATAATTAATCGCTTCATCGGCGAACCCGATGCCGACCGTCCTATTCGGACTGTTTTTACTTGCATTCGAACACCTTAATAATACGCTGGCGAGATCCACTTGGCTTCGCATCCGCTTGATCGAATATTGATCGGCCTCCAGCTCTACCCACACGTGAATGTAATGCGACAATCGTTTCAGAAGCGGGATGAATGGCAAACTGTCCGTCATGATTTTAATGACAAGCATACGCATCGGATCATACTGACGGCAATGGCTGCATTCATGCATGACGACGGCATCAATTTCCCGATCGGTACATTCCGAGATCAGGGCGGTTGAAAGAATGATTCTCGGACGTCTAAACCCGGAAGTCAGCGCTACGATCGATTCGTGCCGGATAACCGCAACCTCATAACCGCGGTTTCGATATTTACGATTCATCTGTGCCGTCAATCGGGCATGCTGGTTATCCCCAACATGGCGGTTCCACTTTCTTTGATTCGCGATCTGCGAACACAATACCCGCAAGATCGTCCCGAAACTATAGGCGATGATCACGCTCAAACCGATCAGAACCGCCTGGTGCCAAAACAATTTGCCGCTTAAGACGGCGACGCAATATTGGGCGATCCCCCATCGCGGATTGAAGCCGAACAGCTCGTGAAGCGCATAAATCACCATTTGAGACCAGATAAATCCGCTGATTAAAATCATGAGCAGGAGGACAAGGTGATGCTTTCTCAGTCTCATGACTTGCCACGCTTCCATTCGTCCAATCTGGCCTCCAACACCTCCATCAATTCGGGATCGGCATGCTGCATGGCGTCAACCAATTGATTCACAACCAAATGGCCATACTCGTGAACAAGACCTTCCGTAACGATTCGGGTTTGTTCTTGTATGAATTGCTCTTTGCTTTGCACAGGCTGGAAACAAGTGGTTCGAACTCTCCCTTGGCCGGTAATCGTTTTCTGCAAGTGGCCTTTTTCATGTAAGCGATTCAGCACGGTCATAACCGTATTGAAAGAAAGCTCTTCATCAAGCAATGCTTGCACTTTCTTTATGGTAACTTGTTCATGCAGCCAGACAATTTCCATAATTTGTGCTTCCAGCGAGCCAAAAAAACGGTTCATTCCTTCTTCGCTCAACTTCATGCTTAATATTCTCAAACCTGCGCCCTCCCATCCCCGCCCAATCCCGTTCAACCGTTCGGTTCCCCGATGATCCCGCTTAGAGCCTATAAAAATAGTAGTTGTTCTCTACGCGATTAGTCAACCGGCAATACGGTAATTTCCCGTAATATCATTGCAAAAATGAGATCTATCCATAAATTGTTCCTTAACACACTACCCATGGTCGTGTTAGCATGATTGGCGTGGCAACCAAACACTAAACCCTAGTACAGGAGGAATTATCTTGAAGAAAGCAATTGCAACCGGCCTCGTCTTCACGACGCTGACTATGGGTGGTTTTATGGCCCCGCAATCCGTTGACGCAGCGAATACAGTCGAACACAAGGTCATCCAAAAAGGGATGAAGTATATCGGCACACCTTATGAATTCGGCTCAAGCCGAAGCAACACGCGTACGTTCGACTGTTCGGATTTTGTGAGACAAGCCTATATAGAAGGCGCAGGCATCACACTGCCGTCGAACTCCAGAACGCAAGGCGCCTACATCAAAAAGAAAGGCGATTATACGACGGACTGGAAAAAATTGAAGCCCGGCGATATTATGTTTTTCATGTCCTACAAGGGCAACAAAGCATCCGATTACAAAGGGATCAATAAGCAAAAAGAACGCATTACGCATAACGGCATCTATCTTGGAAACGGCAAAATACTGCACACGTATTCGAAAGAATCGGGCGGCGTCCGCATCGATACGATTGAAGGCAAGCAATGGGAAAAACGGTTCCTGTTCGGCGGCAGCGTGTTGTAAAATAAAGGACAAGCCCGGGGGCGTCAAGTTTCCGGGCTTGTCCTTTAATTATTGCTGCTCTCCATGTGAATCATCCGATATATGCTCATCATTGGTCATCTTCGTATGATGGATGAAGGAATTATCATTTATTTCTCATAAAGCCCATACGGGCCTTTATACGATTGGCCTCCATCTCACATTAGAAAAAATTGGCATGTTTTATTCATGCTATAGTGGTTTACAGTTCCGCTGATCAAATGAAAGATGGAGGGATTTACGAATTGTTTCAGACCAACCTACTCGTCCGTAAAGTCATCAGCGTCGGTCTATGCGCAGCGATCGGATTTACAACTCTCGGGATGGGACAGGCCGCCAAAGCAGACGCGGCGGTCGTTTCGAGCGCAGATAAAATCATCGGCACAGGCAATAACTTCCTCGGTGTCAAGTATCTGTTTGGCGCGCCTTCAGGCGTAACCTACGCTTTCGATTGTTCTTCGTTCACGCAGTATATTTTCAAGAAGAATGGCGTTTCATTGCCGCGGACATCGACACAGCAGTCCGTCAAGGGCGTTTTAGTGGCGAAAAGCCAGATTAAAAAGGGAGACCTTCTCTTCTTTAAAGATCCTGGCCGTCCCGGCAAAATAGGCCATGTCGGCGTTTATGCGGGCAGCGGCAAAATTTTGCATACCTACGGAAAAGGCGGAGTTAAATACTCCAATCTCAATACCTCTTATTGGCAGAAAAATTACGTTATGGCACGCCGGGTCGTGAAAAGCTAAAGCTTCACGCTTCATGTTCGATGAGAAAAAACCAAAAAGTTGAGCGGCTATGCCGTTCAACTTTTTGGTTGCTCGCTATTCCGTGCGGTGCCCTGCTTCAAACGGCAACCGCTTGGCGGATCGTTTCCATCGATACCCGCTCAATAAATTTCGAGAATTTCTCCCTTTTCTTTCCGTTGGCTTGAAAAAACCGGATGATCCCTTGGACGACCGGAATAAGCTGATCTTCCGGAACGTTTGACATAAACAACGCGCCCAGCGTGGCTTTTAACGTTTTGCCTTCTCCTCCGATATAAATATCGAATGTGTCCCGCATTTTGACCACCCCGATATCTTTAAGCAGCGGTTCGCCCGTGGCAAGCGCGCATCCCGAGAATCCGATTTTCAAAGGACTGGGAACTTCATGGCCGGCGATGGCTTCATCAAGCTTTCTCGCCGTCTCCATTCCGGCCTCTTCGGCGCCTTTGCAGAAATTGCACGTAATGAGACTTTTGGTATAGAAGCCGGCAGGATGAACTTGAAGACCCGCTTCACGCAGCTTTTCCTTTGCCTCGTCCGCACCGTCTTCGCTCATTTCAACATACAGCTGTTTGAACGTCGTCATTTCGATTTTCGCGTCTTCCCCTACAATCGCGCCAAGCACCTGCAATTGCTCCGGTTTGAACAAGGTACCGCCCACGTCAAATCCGGGCGTAACCGCAAACTTTGTCGTCCCCATAAGTGTGGCTCTCTCCCTGAACTTATTCTTGCCGCATCATACCAAAGTGAGATATATCACCTTTTTCTCTCTCTTCATACCCCACCAGGGTATATTAAACGGTAAAAGAATGGAGCCATCGATCCGATGGCTCCCCGGATACTCACACAACGTCGTAGCCCTGATCCTCGATTGCCTCTTTGATCGCTTCGAGCGATACTTTGGACTCATCGTAGCTAACCGCTACGGAATTGCCGGCCAGATCGACTTTAGCGGAAGCACCGACGTTTTTTACCGCTCCTTCAACCGAATTGACACAATGTCCGCAGGACATTCCTTTAACTTGCAGCGTTACGTTTTTCATCGTATATCCCTCCCGAATCAGGTTTCCCTTACTTCATTAATTTATTAACGGTGACCAGAAGCTCATCGATCACTTCTTGATCGCCGGATTGAATCCTTTCGATGACGCAGCTCCGCATATGACCTTCCAGCAAAATCTTGCCGACACTGTTCAAAGCGGACTGTATGGCAGCGATTTGATTCAAAACGTCATCGCAATACGTGTCTTTCTCGATCAGGCCTTTGACGCCGCGTATTTGCCCTTCGATTCTGTTCAGCCGGGACACCAGGTTGGACTTCACTTTATCCGAGTGATGGCTTTTGCGTTCGCCTTCGCCGTCGAATCGCGTACAACATTCACTCTCGTTGATGTCCGCCGCATTCTCCATAAGCTTCACCTCTTGCATTGAGTATACGATACCCCCCATAAGTATGTCAACGGCTTTTTTCACATTTTCATTTTCAACCGATCATTGTCTTCGACAGCGGCGATCTCAACTACGGTCTGTAGTATTAAACCGCGTGCCGCCTGCATAAGCTGTAGTATTACTTGTCCTTCACCGACGAAGGGGGTTGAAAAATGAGTCCGTTGGCCATCACCGGTTTAGGCTACATCGTCCTTATTTTGTGGAACATCATAGTTATTTTCCGTTACCGAAAAAATATTCCGTGTATGACCGGCATGATGTGCTCGATGGTATTGGGCATGATATCCGGATGGGGCATCGGCAGCGTTCTCAGCGTTTCGTTTCCGGAACAATTGCTGCAGGTTACTTTTATCAGCATGCTCCTTGGAGGGATGACCGGCGTCGTTTCAGGCATGGCAATAGGAATAATGCCGGTATTGGACGGGCTGTTGGCGGGGTTCATGGGGGGCATGATGGGGCCCATGATGATGGGAATGTTTCCGGCCTTTGCGGGGGAAGCCGCCGTAAAGCTAACCGCGGTCCTGCTGCAGGGCGCTTTATTTCTGCTATTTCTAATGCTCGGAAAAGAACTGCCGCCCCAATTGGCCAAAACGGCCCAAGCAACCAATAAGAAACCATTATATCTGTTTCTCACTTGGGCCGCCTTGATCGGCATGCTGTTCATCGTTGAGACGGAGGAGAGCGCAACGGCCGAAAAGATGCAGCGAATTCAAAATCTGCAAACGGCCTCGCATCAACATGAACAGGCGGCCGGCTCCGATTCCTCCGGCGCAATGAGAAGCGTGCGAATCGAAGCCGCCGATTTTTCATTTTCCCCCGCGGCCATTGACCTGGTCAGCAATGAAAAGCTGGCTATTACATTGGTCAATACAGGAACTGTGGAGCATGACTTCGAGATTGAAGGAACGGGCATTCATATTCATGCCAAACCCGGCGAAACCGTACGGCAGGTTGTCGAGCTGAGCAATACCGGGACCTATCGGTCCGTCTGCACGCTCCCGGGACACCTGGAAGCCGGAATGACCGCGGTCGTCAAGGTAAACACCCCTTTGTCATGAAAATACGGCAACGAAGAGCGGCCGGAAACAGCCGCTCTTCAGAGAAACCCCGTACAGCATTTATGGAGCGCGTCGGCTCCACGTCTCACCTTGATCCTTTGTTTCGTAAACCGTTAATTTGTCTGTTACGACGAGGCCTTGGCCATTATCCAAAAAGCGTATCCCGAGTGGAATTTCCTCATTAAGATTCAGCGAGACCTCCGACCACGCAATCCTATCCGCCGACCGTTTGGCACCGCTCGGCGTTATAGCCATCACGTCCCCGTCAGGCATTCCTGTGACGGCATACACAGGCTCATCCAGCAATTGTTGCGGTTGGCCGCCCTTTGAAGAAAGGTCATAGGCAAGCAATTTTTGGTCCGTGCCGACAAGCAGCAAATCGGGTTTACCCTTGACGCTCGTCATGGCAACCGTGTTGTTCGGAGCATTCATGAGGAACTGCCAGGATTCTCCCCCATCCCCGGTCTCATAAATGGCCGAGTTTTCAGCCGCCACAAAAACGAATAGGCGATTCGAATCGTTGCGGTCCATATGCAGCAGGTGCGCGTCGAGACCCTCAGGCAAACCGGATGTCAGATTCGTCCAGCGGGCTCCGCCATCGGTACTGCGCTGAATAAACCCGTGCCCGCTTATGAATAAGTTGGCGGGGGCGGCCGCATCGTACTCCAAGCCCATGACGTCCTGGTAAGCCAACGATTCAATACTGTCCCATTTGTCTCCATTTTGCTCAAAAATACCTGCGTGCGTGCCGACCCAGATCGAGCTTTTATCCGGAGAAAAATGAAAAGTATGCAAATCCGTATTTTGCCCCGGCTGGATGGAATCGGCCAAATTATCGTTGTCGGGCTTTAAAAGCCCCCATACAACGCCCGCCATGATCAGAATTAACAAGCCGAGAAGAATCGTCTGAAAACGAATGGGTTTCCCTTTTTTCATGTCTTTCTCCCTTATTGGCTTATGTTCAAAAAACGTTCCAAGGTCAATTCATTTGCGCTTATTATTTTGGCCGCTTCTTCTCCGACATAGCGGAGATGCCACGGTTCATACGAGTAGCCGGTGGCGGTTTCCTGCTCTTTAGGGTAGCGGAGAATGAATCCGAACTCGGCGGCATGTTCGGACAGCCATTCACCCTCCTTCGTTTCTCCCAGTTCGGGTACAAGGCCGTATCCGACGCTTCCGGCAGACACATCCATCGCCAGACCGGTTTGATGCTCGCTTTGCCCGGGGTAAGCACTGAGCTTGTTGGCTTCATCCTCGCCTTCAAGCTCGGCGGCGCGCCGGAAAATCGCATTCTGCGTCGTATAGGAACGATACCCGGAAACGGCCTTAATATCAATATCATCAGCCTCGGCTGAAGCAAACAACGCTTCGAGTGCCCGGGCTGCCTTCTCACGCAGTTGTTTTTTGGGATGGTCCTCGGAGAATGTAAAACGGACCTCCGGCACAACAAGATCGTCCGGTTTATAAGTCGGCGGAAGATTTCGTTGTTTGTTCACGAGAACCAATACGCTGGACGGATTCGTAATAACGGCTTGTCCGTTTTTGCTTGGTCTTACTGTCATCTCCGGTGCGTTCGCAAGCAAAATCGCCGCCAATGAATCGGATATCCCCCATGCGGCGTTTTTCGAAACGGACTCCGACCGCGACGCGGAAGAAGCTTGCTCTCTGTCCGCATTCTCCACTACCTCGCCTGTAACCGGTTTATCGCCCCTCGGTGCCGGCAAACCGGGCTGCTCCGGTTTGACTGTATTCGCGATATTCTCGTACGCCTCCACGGGGATCTTAAGGATCGCAAAGACGAGAGGTGAGTTTTGAAAGGCATATACCAGCCCGCCTGTACCGATCAATGCAACGATTAATGTCATAAAAAGTTTCTTGGATCTCATTTGATTCGCCCTCCGGCTGTTTTCGCAAACCATCCCGGCTTTAACGGAATGTTTCTTCATCCACCAGCTCCCGTTTTATTTTATACTACAAATTGTAGTTGTTAGTGGCCGCTATCGTCAACCTGGACTAACCGAATCAGGGGACGGTTTATTGAAAAAGAAAAAGACTGCCGGGTGTCCAGGCAGTCTTCTTCTATGTCAAAGGTTAATGTTTACAGCTTCCATGACCGTGATGTCCATGATGTCCGGCGTGCTTTCCGCAGCATTCTTTCTGCTCCGCGTATTGTTCCGGCGCGCCGTCAAATTTCTCCTTGCAGGCCGTCGCGCAAAAATAATAAGTTTGACCTTGCCAATCGGAGCGCAACGTACTGTCGTCCACCTCGATGCTCATTCCGCATACCGGATCTTTTACATTGTGATTCATACTCGGTTTCCTCCTTCGTGGTTAACGGTTTAATGTCTCCATTGTTCAATCCTGCTGAAAGAGTGGAGTGGAAAGATATCTTTCACCGGAATCGGGTAAAATGACGACCATCGTTTTGCCCTTGAATTCCGGACGCTCCGCGGCCGCCGCAGCGGCGTGCAAGGCGGCCCCGGAAGATATACCGACCAATATGCCTTCTTCTTTGGCAATCGTTCTTGCCGCCTTGAAGGCATCTTCATTGTCGATCCGAATCACCTCGTCGAATATCTCGACATTCAGCACCGGCGGAACAAACCCTGCGCCGATTCCTTGAATTTTGTGCGGTCCGGCGGCTCCGCCCGATAATACGGGGGAAGCGGCAGGTTCCACCGCTATGGCGTAGAAAGCCGAATTTCTCTGTTTGAGCACTTCGGCTACGCCGGTAATGGTTCCTCCCGTTCCGATCCCGCTGACGAGAATATCCGCTTGTCCACCCGTATCCGCCCATATTTCTTCGGCGGTCGTCCTGCGGTGGATCTCGGGATTTTCCGCATTGCGGAATTGCTGCGGCATATAGGCTTTCGGCGCTTGGTCCGCCAGTTCCTTCGCTGTTTCAATCGCCCCTTTCATACCCTTGGACCCTTCGGTTAAAACCAATTCCGCGCCCAATGCTTTGAGCAGGTTCCGGCGTTCGACGCTCATCGTCTCAGGCATGACCAATTTACAGCGATAGCCTTTGGCGGCACACACAAAAGCGAGCGCAATTCCCGTATTGCCGCTGGTCGGCTCAATAATAAGCGTATCCCTGTCGATCAGGCCCCGCTGCTCCGCAGACTCGATCATGGCAAACCCGATTCGGTCTTTCACGCTGCCCAGCGGGTTAAAATACTCCAATTTCCCAAGAACTTCAACGCCGGTCCGGTCGCTGATTTGATTCAGACGAATCAATGGCGTGTGACCGATCAATTCCGTAATATTTCGGGCGACTTTGGGGCGTTGCACTAGCTGGGCCATCTGTATTCCTCCCTGTTTAAAATAATCCCGTTACATTTTGGAAAAGCTTTTCCACATAGAGACAAGCTGATGAATCTGTTCATCCCCATGTTCTTGCCACGTTTTATTCAATAAGCACTTCCGGAGGTGATTCTCCAATATAATAAAGCCGACTTGCTCAGATGCGGCGCGGACGGCGGAGATTTGATGAAGAATTTGACTGCAATTATGATCCTGCTCCACCAGCTTTACGATTCCGCGAATCTGGCCTTCGATAATCCGCAGTCTGGCGACAATAGGTGCTTGTTCCAACCCCACTCACCTCCGTCGTTACGGTCACACCCGATGTTGGGTTTGGACCCCGGTTGAATGCTTCTTTCGCCGATTTGCGAGCCGCCGGCTTAAGTGGTAATCAGACCGTAGGTTCCGTCGATGCGTTTATACACAACCTCCGTCGAGCTCGTAACGCTGTTCAGGAACACATGGAAGTTATGATCCATTAGATTCATCTCGAGTATCGCTTCCTCCACGTCCGTCGGCTTCAGTTCGAGCTGCTTGACCCGCGTGATTTCAAAAGACGGAGACGGATCGTCGGACATCATTTCCGCAGCGGGCACCGGAATAGCGGCGCGCCGCCGGAGCCGGCGGATCTTCTCCTTCAGCTTGCGCAGCTTCCTCTCCAGCTTATCGGCAACCTCGTCCACAGATGCATACATATCGCCGGACCGCACCTCGGCCCTCACCCTCGCGCCTTCCAGATGAAGCATCACTTCAACCTTGTGCGTATCGTCCTTATGTCCGCTGACGGAGAACGTCACCACCGCTTCTTCGACAGGGGCAAGCGTTTCCGTGCGTCCTAATTTTTGTTCCGCATACCGTTTCAACGCATCCGTGACTTCCATCTGCTTGCCATGAAAAACAAACCGCATAGGCGTCATCCCCTCCGTTAAACGTCAGTCACAGTACCACCCGTTCAACGGGTGGCTTGATTTCGCCCCTATAAGGGG
>NZ_CAUPYC010000010.1:0-86150 GCF_963515335.1 uncultured Paenibacillus sp.
CCGCTGCCGCCCGCGCCGCTGCCGCCCGTGCCGCTGCCGCCCGTGCCGCCGCCCGTGCCACTGTCCCCGCCGCTGCTATCAGCGGCATCCCACGTATATTCCGCCGGAATGTACTGGGCCGCGATAATGCCCTCCTGATCTTGATAGAAGGCCAGGTTGGCATGGATCGTGTGCGCCTGCACGAGGGAGCCGTGGCAGCACCAGAAATGCTTGGTCGGCGAGCCCCATTTTTTCCGGGCCCCCGCATGAAGCGGGAGAAAGTACGTGATCATCCCGGTTTTCGGGTGCTGCTGCGCCAGAATCCCGTTGTAAAGATTGCGCTCGATATAGTCCAGATATTCCGATTGTCCGGTCCAGCGGAACAGAAAGTCGGCGAGGCGGATCATATTGTAGACGACGCAGTGCTCCTGGTTGCGCTCGCCGAGGCGCGCGGACAATTCGCCCGGAGGGCTCCAGATTTCGCCGTTCGTCTGGCTGCCCGTGCAGTAGAAGCCGCGATCCGTGACGGCGGACTTCCAGTACGCTTCGACAATGTCGCGCCACCGCCGCTCTCCCGTTACCTCGTATGCCCTCGCCGCTCCGTGTATTTCCGGAATCGTCGTATTGGCATGCATGTTGGTCAGAACGTCCTCGCCGCGCAGCAGCGGGTCGAACAGCCGATGGCGGGCATAGCGCCGCATGAGCTCCAGATGCTCCGGCTTGCCGGTGGCGCCGTACACATCGGCCCAAACCTCCATCATCGCGCCGGTCTCCACATCGAGCACATCGGCAAGGATTGCCTCATTCAAACCGCCGGTCCAGCGAAGGAACCAGGCGGACCAGTTGTCTATGATCTCCAGCGCACGGGTGCTGCCTGCATAGGCGTACATATCGTACAAGCCCATCAACGTTTTGTGCAGCGTATAGTGAGGCGCCCACACCTGCCGGCCTTCGGCGATCCAATGCAGATATTTCTCCGGAATGGAGCCGGCCCATTCGCCGCCGTTCCGGATCTGGCAGCGGCTGAGCTCCTCGACGATCCAATCCGCCTTGCCTTTGGCCTCGAGGTCTCCGGTCGCGGCATACAGCCTGGCGGCCGCCGACAGCCAATGGCCGAGAAAATGGCCGCGCAGCGCGCAGGCGGGCGATTCTCAGCCCAGATGCTGCGGCTCCCAATGCTCGTGCACATGGCCCGAGGGTTCGTACAGGTTGGCTTCAATATAGAAGTTTTGCAGCAGGTCGGCGCTCTTCAGGCTCATCACATAGCCGCGATTGAGCGCGGCCCGGGATTTGAACAAGCCCGTCAGGAGCTTCACATCCCCAAAGCGGGAGCCGCGAATCGAATGCTTTGATACAGCAGGCAGCGTGTTGGCGGGCATATGCGATTCCTCCTATCCGTTAGATCGAATCCAGACCGTCATTTCACCCGGCGTCCGGTTGCTCCAGGCGAAGTAGGGGATGGCGGTCACCGGCGCGGGCACCTTGCTCCAGCCATGCGTCGCATACAGGCGTTGCTCGTCTTCGGCCGGCACTTCGCTCCGCAGGCCGGTGCCGGTCACAATCGACACGCCGCCGAATTTGTGCTCATCGAAGTGAACATCGAACCTCGCGCCCTCGGGCAGCACGATATCCTGCAGGTTCGCGCCGTTGTCCTCCTCCTCGAGGCAGTAAACGACCGGGCCGCGCTGCAGGGCGACTTTGCCCGCATTTTCCCGCACGTTCGGGTGGGCGCGCACGAGCTCGACCGGCATATCCAGCGACAATTCGATCCGGTCGCCGGATTCCCAGGTCCGGGCGATCCGCACGTAGCCGCCTTCCTGCTCCGTAACGTCGACATGCTGGCCGTTCACGCTGATCGACGCCCCCTTGCACCAGCCTGGCACACGCAGCGCAATCGTGAACTCGGCGGGCTGCGCGGCCGTCACTTCCAGCGCGATCTCGCCGTTCCACGGGTAATTCGACTGCTGGGTAACCTGCACAGCCCGGCCGTCGATATCGAGCTCGAGCTTGCTGCCGATATACAGATGCACGTACAGCTCGCGGTCCGCCGCACTCGCGGAATAAATATATTGGCCGAGCGAAGCGATCAGGCGGGCGATGTTCGGCGGGCAGCAGGCGCAGCCGAACCAGGGCTGGCGGGTCACCTTCACGGTCGACATGTCATGGCGGAAGTTGGCGGTCGCCGGCCACACCTCGAGCGGATTGACGTAGAAATAGCTCTTGCCGTCCAGTGAAATGCCGCTGAGCACGCCGTTGTACAAGGCAAGCTCCATCACATCGGCGTATTCGCGACGCTTCTCGATCTGGAGCATGCGCTGCGCCCAGAACATCAGACCGATCGCCGCGCACGTTTCCGTGTAGGCGCGATCGTTCGGCAGATCGAACGGTACGGTGAAGCGTTCTTCGTATTCGGAGGAGCCGATCCCGCCGGTCACATACATTTTGGTGCGGACAACGTCGTTCCACAGCTTCCGGCAAGCCTCCAGCAGGGCAGTGTCGCCGCTTTCCACTGCCAGGTCGGCCATCGCGCTGTACAGATAGACGGCCCGCACGGCGTGGCCTTCGGCCGTCGTCTGTTCCCGAACCGGAAGATGCGCCTGGAAATAGTCGTATTCGCGCTTTTTGTTTCTCCTGCCCACCGGCGGCTGCTCGTTCCGCTCGGCCGCCTCCAGGTCGAAGAAATGCGGCTGCCGGCCGCGTTCGTCCACAAAAAATTGGCTGAGCTCCAAATATTTGCGCTCGCCGGTCGCCTGGTACAGCTTGACGAGCGCGAGCTCGACCTCGGGATGGCCGTCATAGCCGCGTTTCTGGCCGGGCTCGCCGCCGAACACGGTTCCGATGTAATCCGCATACCGGCTCATGATGTCGAGAAACTTCCGCTTGCCGGTCGCTTCGTAGTACGCCACGGCCGCCTCCATCAAATGGCCGGCGCAGTACAGCTCGTGATTGTCGCGCAGGTTCGTCCAGCGCTTGCCGGGCTCCTTGACCGTGTAATAGGTGTTCAGATAGCCGTCCGGCTGCTGGGCGCGCTCGAGCAGGTCGATGACCTCGTCCGCAATCCGCTCGAGCTGCGGGTCGCGGCGGCCGGAGAGGACGAAGCCGACCGTCTCCAGCCATTTGCCGAGATCGCTGTCCTGGAACACCATGCCGTAATATTCGCCTTCGGCTTCCCCGGCGGCAAGGCGGAAATTCTCGATCGTGTGGCTCGGCTCCGCGCCGGGAATTTCATCGTTCAAGGCCTGCCATTGATACGGAACGACCGTCTCGATAACGTTTTTCTCACGGGAGGACCAGAAGGCGTCCTGAATCGATACCTGCTTTAAAGATACGGCTTTCAGCGGCTGCGTTCGGTTCACCAATTTGCTCATGATCACTTGTCCTTTCGTCTTTCGTTATTCGCCCTTCAAACCGGAGAGCGTGACGCCTTTGATGAAGAAATCCTGCGCAAGCAAAAAGATAACGATAAGCGGGGCAATGGATATGACGGTGCTTGCCATCAGCACGGGCCAATCGGTCCCGTACATGCCCTGCATGGAAGCCAAGCCTAACGGAAGCGTCATTTTCGCCTGCGTGTTGATGTAAATGAGCGGAGCCAGAAATTCGTTCCACATGCCCATGAACACGAACACGCCGAGTGTGGCCATCGCCGGCTTGGACAGGGGCACGAACACCCGCCAATAGACGCCGAACGGCGAGCAGCCGTCGATTTTGGCGGCCTCCTCCAGCGAGCCGGGAATGGTGAGGAAAAATTGGCGCAGCAGGAACGTGCCGAAGGCCGATACCAGCGCCGGCAAAATGAGCGACCAATGCGTGTCGATGAGATTGTAGTTGCGCATGATGATGAAGTTCGGGATGAGCGTCACCTGCGCGGGAATCATCATCGTGGCCAGGTAGCAGCCGAACAGCAGATCGCGGTATTTGAAGCGAAGGCGGGCAAAAACGTAGCCTGCCATGGAGCTCGTAAGCAGCTGCGCGATCACGACGATGACGGTGATTTTCAGACTGTTCAGGAAGTACGTATCGAACGGAAACCGGTCCGATATGCGCAGGTAATTTTCCCACATGATTTTCTCGCCCAGAAGCCGGGGAGGGAAAACGAACACCTCGCTCAGCTGCTTCAATGAGGTGCTGATCGTCCATAGGAAGGGGATGATCATCGTGATTGCCCCGAGCATCAGAATAACGTGTGCGGTGATGTTGAGCGGCAAGCTTTTTCTCACGACTGCAGCCTCCTCCTTAACTGTCTCCCCATTTTCTTTGGCGCCAGAACTGGAACATCGTAATGACGAACATCATGAAGAACAGGATGTAAGCCATCGCGCTTGCATAGCCCATGTTGAAATATTTGAAGCCCTGCTCGTACAGGTAATGCACGATGACGGAGGTGGAGCGCGCGGGTCCGCCCTGGGTCATCAGAAAGATGGTGTCGAACACCTGGAACGAAGCGATGAACGACATGACGGTGACGAAAAAGGTGGTCGGCGACAGGAGCGGGACGGTGATGAGCAGAAATTTCTGATGCCATTTGGCTCCGTCCAGGTCGGCCGCTTCATAATAGTCGTCGGAGATGCCCTGCAGGCCGGCGAGGAAAATCAGCATGTTGAAGCCGAGATTTTTCCACACGCTCGTCAGGATGACCGCCGGCATCGCCCATACGGTGCTGGTCAGCCAATCGGGGCCGTCGACGCCGAACAGACCGAGCACATAGTTCATGATGCCGTACTCCGGGTTGTAAATGAACTGCCAGACGACCGCGATCGCGACCATGGAAGACACCACCGGTAAAAAGTAAGCCGCCCGGTAAAACTTTTTCAGGCTGATGCGGTCCAGCGCCGCGGCCAGGCATAGTGAGATGACGATGCCGAGCGGAACCGATACGGCCGAGAAATAGATCGTGTTCCAGAACACTTTGACGAACGTTTCGTCTTTCCACAAATCAATGTAATTCTGCAGCCCCACCCATACGACCGGGGTAAGCATATCCCAGGAAGTAAAGCTGAGAAAAAAGGAAGCAAATACGGGAATCAGAGTAAATGCCAGAAAGCCGAGCAGGTTGGGCAGCAGCAGCAGAAACGCCCAGGTGCCGTCCTTGTGAAACAATCGTTTGAGCGCGCTCGTTTGGCCGCCTGCATGCGCCAGCTGCCGGGCATCGACTCTCGGTTCCATCAGGCTGTTCTCCGCATTCATCGCGTTCCACCCCTTTGGAAGGGAGCCCGGGCAGCGCACCTGGGCCCCGTCCTGTTATTTTGCAAGCTCTGCATTCGCTCTCTTCTCAATGTTGGCCAACGTGTCGTCGACGGACTGCCCCGAGTACCAAAGCTTGTCGGTTTCCTCCGTAATGATGTCGTTGACGACGTTTTGCGTGATCAAGGTGAACGGATAGGCTTCGGCTTCCGCGAAGAACGACACCATTTCCTTGAATCCTTCCGGGTGGACGGCTTCGTTGTACCATTTGGCGATGCCTTCTTCGGTGTAGAGCGCCTTGCGGTTCGGCATCCACAGGCCTTCCTTGATCAGCTGGATCTGGTATTCCTCGGAGGAGAGGAATTCGATGAGCTTCCATGCCTCATCGGGATATTTCGTTGTGGCCGATGCCGCATGCAGATGCGCCTGGCCGTGCGTCTTCGCGGTTATGAAGCTCGGCAGCGGAGCGACGCCGACCGGGAAGCCCATCGTCGCAAGCTCCTGCAGCGCCCATGAGCCGTCGACGACCATCGCCACCTTGCCGGTTTGCAGCATCTGGTTCGGCTTCATGCCGATGCTTTCGAGCGTTTTGGCGGTAGGCGTCGCGCCGTCCTTGAGCCTGAGGTCGAGAATGCTCTGCATGACCTGCTTCGCTTCCGGCGTGTTGAGCGCCATCGCCTTGCCGTCTTCCGAGAAGATTTGCACGCCGTTGGAAAATAGTTCGGCGGTCGTCATATAGAAGTTCTCAAGGCCGAAAGCGCCGTATTGCGACACTTTGTCGCCGTCTTTTACGGTCAGCTTGACGGCGGCTTCCCTGAACTCGTCCCATGTCCAGGCTTCGCTCGGATTGCTCGGCGGATAGGGAATCTGTGCCTTGTCAAAAAGATCTTTGTTATAATAAAGTACAGGTGATACGGTAGTGCTGCTGATACCGTAAATTTTGCCTTCGATTTGCATGATTTGCGCCGCCGACGGGATGAATTCGTCAATCGACATGGCGCTTTCGAACCTGTCGGTCAAATCAAGCAGCACGTTGCGCTGCTGGAACGACCGGTATTCCGTCGCGCCGAGGTAGAACACGTCCGGCGCGGCGTTGCCCGCCAGCATCGTCAGCAGCTTCTGCGCATATTGCGCGCCTCCCGGAACCGGCTGGTACTCGACTTTGATGTTCGGGTTTCGCTGCATGAACGTTTCAAGGCCTTTTTTGACTGCCGCCGTTTCCAGCGGGCTCGCTTCCCAGCCCATGAATTTAAGCGTCACGACTTTCTCGCCCCCTCCGTTTGCCGTGCCGGAATCGTCGGCAGCGGCACCGGTGCTGCCTGCGTTGCCGGCCCCGTTCGTGCCGCCGCTCGAACAGGCGGATGCGACCAGGGCAAAGATCAGAAACAATAGCAGTATGTTCGCCTTTTTCAACTAATTGACCCTCCTCGTAATAGGATGAAGCCGTCGGTTTTTCTGAGATGAGGCAAGTAAATTGCAAGCGCTTGCAGTAATAATCATAACATCCGGAAATGCCGGTGTAAGTAGTCCCGAACCAACATTAGGTGGACAATAGTGACCAAAGATTCTAGCAAGGCAGTCAATCATTTTGAAGAAACGGGGTTGCGGAAATGAAATATTTGAGGGCGAATATCGAGAAGCCGATCGAGTTTTTGTCCTGCGGACAATTTTATTCGGATGTATCGTGGACGCACAGCAAGCGCATCGTGGATTCGTTTGAAATCATCATCGGGATCGAGAAGCGGCTGTATATTTCGCAGGGCGGGGAGAAATACGAGGTCAAGCCGGGAGACGTGCTGGTGCTGCTGCCCGGGGTGAGCCATGAAGGCTACCGGCCGTGCGAGGAGGGCGTGTCCTTTTTCTGGTTCCACTTTCTCGTCAGCGATTCGTACGGGATTCTCGATGAGGAGGGGCTGGACAAGGAGCTGGCCGTGCTGAACGAGCCGGATTCGCCGAAGCGCTGCTCGGATGTGTATTTGCCTTTATTTTACGCGCCGGCCGGCATCGAGCGGGCGAATATCCTTTTTCAGCAGCTGCAGCATATCGGCATGTCCAACTACTATACCCGGCAAGCCGCCCATTATATCGCGACCTTGCTGCTCATCGAGCTGTCGGATCAAATGATCCGGAATCGCCAGAGCTCCCCGGACAAATCGCAGGGAGATCGAAATATAGCGGAAATTATCGAATGGGTCCGCATCCATGCGCTGACCGACATTTCCGTGTCCGACGTGGCGGAGCAGTTCAAGTACAACAAAAATTATCTCTCGCGTTTTTTCAAGCGGAAGACGGGCTTCCACCTGCAGGAATACATCAACCTGATGAAAATATCGAAAGCGAAGGAGATGCTGACGAGAGGCTCCAGAAGCATCAAGGACATCTCCGAAAAAGTCGGCATTCAAGACGAGAAATATTTCATGCGGCTGTTTAAAAAATATGAAAGCATGACGCCCACCGAATATCGCAAAGCTTTCTACCGGATTCATCTGAACAACCACTAGGGATGCGAGACGGTTAGGTGGATAATATAGCACTTACGGTGGATTATAGTTTAAGGCCTTCCGACGTGACGGGCGCTTCGCTAAAGACCGGGCCGCGGATTTTGTCGTCCTCTGCCGAAGAACCGCCGCTGAGCGGCGGTGAGTCTTTCTTTCCGCGTAGCGGCCCTTAGCGCCGGTGAATAGATGGAGAACCTCCCGTAAATTTCACTGAGACAGGGAGGGGAAACAAACTGCCTTGAGAACCTCACGCTAATTTTGCTACCGGGTTGGGGTTAACCGAATACCGGTACAATTAGGAGGAGCTTTTCCGGTGCGCGCCTAGCCAGGCTAGGCACAACTATGGTGCTAGACTGACTGGGTGACCAAGGTGAAACGGAACACTTCGCTTTATCGCAAGGTAAAGGAATCTGGGCGGTGCTATGTCCCTGTTTCGGCGCGCCAGTTAATAAAGGAGAGCATGCCCGCTATCTGGTGGAACTGCGTGAAGAGATGGTGTTTAGCATTACCGGTTTATCCGAAGAAAAAGCGGATATATCACCCGGAGTCCTGTTGACGCTTTCATTCCTTCCCGATATAATAGTTTAAGAAAGATTGGTTTAATGCAATAATAGTTGCATAAATAGCTCGCCCGAAAGGAAAACATACATGTCCCGAGTTTGGACCATCACAATCGATGAATTCATCGAAGTCGCAAAGGCGCTTTCCAACGAAACGCGTATCGAGATTTTCAAACAAATCCAGCAGCGCAAAATGAATGTGAACGAGATCGCGGAAATGTTTAATCTGCCTTCCTCCACCGCTACGGTCAACATCAAGAAGCTGGAGGACGCGAAGCTCATCAAGACCGAGCTTATTCCGGGCCAAAGAGGCTCGCAAAAGGTTTGCTCCACTTTGTATGACCGCATGGTTGTCGTGTTGTCGGACAGCAGGGTGGAGAGCGATCCGAATTTCCGCTACATCTCCATGCCGATCGGCCATTATACCGACTGTGAGGCCCGCCCTTCTTGCGGTCTCGTCATGGAGAACGGCATCGTCGGCTACTTCGATGACCCGACGAGCTTTTACGAGCCGGATAAAGTGAACGCTCAGCTGCTATGGTTCAAGCAAGGCTATGTGGAATATCGTTTTCCGAACCGTACGCCTTACGACTGCTTGCTGACCGGCATAGAGGTGTCGATGGAAATATGCTCGGAAGCGCCGCTTCATAATCCGGATTGGCCTTCCGACATTACGCTCTGGATCAACGGTGTAGAGACGGGCACTTGGCAGAGTCCGGGCGACTTCGGAGGGGAGCGCGGGCTGCTGACGCCGGTATGGTGGGAAACGCATATGACGCAATACGGCTTGCTGAAAAAATGGCGGATTACACCCGGCGGTACGTTCGTAGACGGCAAACGGGTATCGGAAATTACGGTGAGCGACCTCGGCATCAACGGCAAGCATTCTTTTACGGTGCGGGTCGGCGTTAAAGCCGATGCCGCGAACCAGGGCGGCCTGAATTTGTTCGGGCGCAAATTCGGGAACTATGATCAGGACATTCTGCTGAGACTCGATTATGAACCGAGACGAACCTAAGCGTTGCTTGCGCTCTCAATCCTGTTCAGGGGATTGAGAAAAAAATGATCATTGTCTCACTTAAAGCGGAATTAAAACAATATTTTGATATCGATTGCGAAGGGAAGCTGAGGAGCGGTTTTACTGTGGCATGTAAGCGCTTAATAAACCTGAAAGGCGGTTAGGTAAATGCGGCGTTTGTTGGATATACAGAATGAGACGTAAGAAGATGCGGATCATGGCGACCCTGCGGTCCTGAAATATAACGGAAAATACTACATGTACCACACCGGCGCGCTTCAAATACCGGTATACAGCTCGGAAGATCTCGTGAACTGGCGCAAAGAAGGCGTCGCCTTCGAGGCTGTTGCCGATCCGCGGCATTGGGCCCAAATCGATTTGTGGGCGCCCGAGGTCGTTTATGAGAACGGCACGTTCTACATGTATCTCGCGGCCGCCATGCGGGACGACAACGGGCGGGGCAATGACGGGATTCGCAGAATCGGCGCGGCCGTATCGTCCGATCCATGCGGCCCGTTCATCGCCATGGAGCGGCCTTTGACCGAAGAATGGTCCATCGACGCCCATCCGTTCAAGGACGAGGACGGGGTCTACTATCTGTACTACAACGTTCGAAACCGGTATACGACCGGACCCGGCGGGGTTATCGGATGCGGAAACGTCGTGGACCGGATGATCGATATGACGACGCTTGCCGGCAATCCGACGCTCGTGGTTCGGCCTGACGGCAGGCATGAAGGCAACAAGGAGGGGACATGGTATTGGAACGAAGGGCCGTTTGTGCTGAAGCGAGGGGGAACGTATTACCAAATGTACAGCAGCGGTTTTTTCGGGGACGATACCTATCGGGTTTCTTATGCGACCTCCCCCGTGCCGATCGGGCGGGGAGGCATGACGGACAAGGGCTGGGCAAAGCGGCGATCCGGCAAATCTGTGCTCGGCACGACCGAACATTGCCAGGGACCGGGGCACCATGTCGTTGTGCAAGGACCGAACGGTGTGGATCAAATCGCCGTTTATCACGGATATTCGCCCGGCCGCAAGGGCAGAAAGGTCAGGATTGACCGGCTGTATTGGAGCGGCGACCGAATAATCGCAGCGGGACCGACGACGGATGAGCAGCCGTTGCCTTCGCCGCCCGGATTTTGTGACAGGTTTGTTTCGGAAGCGCTTGCGGCGCGATGGAGGGCGGCGGACGGAGAGTGGCAGACGGGGCAAGGCGTGTTGGTATCTGCCGGCCGGGAAGGCTCCGTCGCGCTGATCGGCGGAACGGACTGGAGGCATGCCGTTGTCCAGGCTTCTGTGCGCTGCGGCCCTCATGCGGCGGGGATATGGATACAAAGCGGCGACGGCGAGTTTCGATTCTCCGTTATGATCGATCCGACGGCGCGCTGCGCCAGAATTCGCCAGCAGTTCGGCGATGTTGAACAGGCGGCCGTATGTCCGCTGTGGCCGGGCTTCGATTATGCCGTTTATCATGAGCTGCGGCTGGAGCGGAACGGAACGCAGGTTCTTATTTATGTCGATCAACGTTTGGTTCGGGCATGGGATCTGACCGCCGGGGCGATGCCCGATAAGGAGGAGAGCATGCTTGGAATTGCGGCGGAGGGAGCCGGCTCGGCGTTTGCTTTCGTATCGGCCACGCATCATTTTCACGATGACCTGGCATTATGGCCTGCCGAGGGATCGGCCCGGAGTTCGGAGGCGGGACTCTTCGCGAGCGGCAATGCGGCAGGCGGTTACAGCCGCTTGAAGGAAGACTGGCTTGCCTCGCGGTATGAAATGCAAGTGTCGCTTCGCTTGCACACGGACGGGGGCGAGCATCCGGCGGCAGGCATTTATGCGGCCTATTTCGATCAAATAAACTACGTATTCCTGTATCCCGACGGTAAAGAAGGAACAGTCGGTCTTCGAACGGTCAGGGAGGGGATCGCGGTAGAAGACCGGACTTTGGCTCCGCCGGGTACGATTGTCGACGGCTGGAACCATTTCAGAGTTCGGAGGGTCCGCGGCACGTTGCGGATTGATGTCAATGCGGCGCAAATCGCCGTCTTATCATACGATACGGATCTTCCTTCAAGAGCGGGTATTCGCGTTGAAAAAAGCGCGGGTGCGTCATTTGGCGGCTGGATTGTGACGGAGCTGCCCGATTGACCGGGCGGTTCCCATTCCAACAAGGAGGTGAACCGGTTTCCGATCGCGCCGTCAGATTCTAGAAGCAGGCACTGATTATTTTCTAAAACTATTCAGAAGGGTGAAGGTCAATGAAAAAAACGTTGGTTTTCGTATTCTCCCTGGTATTGATTTTTGGTTTGTTGGTCGGCTGCGCCAAAGCTCCGGAATCGTCAAACGCGCCGGCAGAGGGAAATGCAGCGGGTCCGGACGCGGCCGAGCCGCAAAACGACTCCGGCACGGCACCGGCTGCCGGCGAGCAAGTAAAGATCAGGTTTTCCGGATGGGGAGGACCGGAGGAGAAGGATGTGTTTACGAAGCTGCTGCAAAGCTTTGAGTCCAAAAATCCGGATATCAAAGTGGAATACATTCACGTCCCCGCCGACTATACCGGCAAAATGAACACGGTACTGGCCGGCGGCAACGCTCCGGACGTGTTTTACGTGCCTGACGGCGATTTCGGCCGTTGGGTCAGCACCGGGCTTCTGCTCAACCTCCAATCCATGGTCGATGGAAGCGGGATCAACATCGGCGATATGTGGGAGTCCGGACTCAACCGATACAAGTACGACGGTCAAAATCTGGGCCAAGGCGACCTTTATGCCCTTCCGAAGGATATCGGTCCGACCGTGCTTTACTACAATAAGAAATTGTTCGATGACGCAGGAGTGCCATATCCGAGCGCCGAAACGCCGATGACATGGGAACAGCTTGTCGAAATCGGCAAAAAACTGACCAAGGACACGAACGGGGACGGCAAGCCCGACCAATACGGCATCGGCCCGATCTGGTGGGAAGGCTTCGTGCGCGCGAACGGCGGCGAAGTGCTTAACGAATCGCGCACCGAGTTCATCCTCAACAGCAAGGAAGCGACGGATGCGCTTCAATTCGCGGCCGACCTGCGCTACAAGTACGGCATTTCTCCCGATTCCCGCGCTTTGCAGGCGATGAACGACGGCCAGATGTTTGAAACGGGCAAGCTCGCGATGCAAATCCAAGGCCGCTGGCAGGTACCGGCTTACCGCAAGCTTGACTTTGACTGGGATGTAGCTCCGCTGCCCACCGGCGGCAAATGGAACGGCTGGAGCGGTTCCGTAGGCTTCTCCGTTTACAGCAAATCGAAGAACCCCGAAGCGGCCTTCAAGCTGATTGAATATCTTGCGGGTGAGGAAGGCCAGAAGCTGCAGTCCGAGCTGGGCTTCGCGATTCCGAACTTCAAATCGATGGCGGACAGCGATGTTTTCCTGCAGCCCGGGCAGAAGCCGGCGAACGCGCAGGTGTTCATCAAAGCGGCCGAGAATCAAGCGGCGGGTCCATGGACGTATACGCCGAATAACAAGTGGTGGGATATCGTGAATCAGAAAATCGGCCAGCTTTGGGACGGTAAAAAGACGGCTGTAGAGCTGATGAACGAAATCAAGCCGGAAGTCGACAAGGCGCTTAGAGAAGGCAATCCTCAACTTTTCCAATAATACCTGCACGACTGAACAACGGGAGGGGGGCATACCTCCCCTCTTCACGAAAGAAGGTGCGCTGATATGGAACCGACCGTGCCCGCGGCGGGTGGCGCCGAGCCGGCGCTTCGCAAGCGCCGCGTCAAAGCGGAATATTTGTGGGCTTATCTGTTCATTGCTTCGCCGATAGCCGGTTTTTTGCTTTTCGCGCTGATTCCGATCGGATATTCCGTTTATGTGAGCTTTACCAAGTTTGATGTGTACAATCCGCCGACGTTCAACGGCGTCGACAATTATGGCAAGCTGTTCGCCGACCCGCTTTTTTGGAAAACGATGTACAACACGTTTTACGCGGCGCTGGGCATCCCGCTCGGAATGGCCGTATCGCTCGGCATCGCGCTGGCGATGAACCGGAAGATCGTCGGGATCAATTTTTTCCGTACCGCTTTTTTCTTGCCGACGATCAGCTCGGTGGTTGCGTTGACCTTGCTTTGGAAATGGATCTTCAACGCGGACTTCGGCCTGCTGAATTATTTCTTGGGCCTGGCCGGTATCGACGGCCCGGCTTGGCTGAACGATGAAGCATGGGCGATGCCCTCGATGATTATACAAGGCGTATGGGGCGGCCTCGGCTTCAACATGGTGCTGTATTTGGCGGCGCTGCAGGGTGTGCCGGGTTCGCTGTACGAAGCGGCGGATATCGACGGTGCGAACGGTTGGCAGAAATTCCGCTACATTACGGTGCCCGGGATATCGCCGACTACGCTTTTCATTCTGATTACGTCGATTATCGGGGCGCTGCAGGATTTTCCCCGGTTTATGATCATGACGGAGGGCGGTCCGAATTACTCCACGACGACCATCGTTTATTATTTGTTCCTCAATGCGTTCCGCTATATGGATATGGGATTTGCATCCGCCATGGCCTGGGTGCTCGGCATCGTCATCATGATTATTACGGTGCTCAATTTCTGGCTGTCGAAAAGATGGGTTCATTACGATTGAAGGGAGAAGGAGCATGTCAACCGCAACCTTAAACAGCGTAAGCCGCTCAAAGACTGTGCGAATGAAGGAAGCAATCCGCACAACGCTCGCTTACCTGCTTCTTATCATCGGCTCGCTGATCATGGCCGTTCCTTTTTTGTGGATGCTCTCTACATCCCTCAAGCCGGAAGGAGCCGTCTTCGCGATGCCGCCCCAGTGGATTCCCGAAGACTTCGTATGGGAGAACTATTCCTTTGTGCTGACCCAGGCAAGCCTGCTCGGCGGATTTATGAATACGCTGCTTGTCATCATTCCGCCCACACTGATCGGATTGTTTACGAGCGCGCTGGCCGCTTATGCTTTCGCGCGCATGCGGTTTCCGGGGCGCAGCGTGCTGTTCCTTGCCTTGCTCGCCACGATGATGATCCCCGGTGTGGTCACGATGATCCCGACGTTCATTCTGTTCAAAAGCATCGGCTGGCTGGACAGCTGGAAGCCGCTCATGATCCCCGGCATGTTCGGCGCGGCCGCGGCGGTGTTTTTTCTTCGGCAGTTTTTCAAGACGATTCCTGCGGAGCTTGAAGATGCGGCGAAAATCGACGGCCTTAATCCGTTTTCCATCTTCCTCCGGATCATGATGCCGCTGTCGAAGCCGGCGCTCGCGACGCAGGCCATATTCGGGTTTCTGGGCGGGTACAACGATTTTCTCGGTCCGCTCATTTATCTCAACAGTCCGGAAAAATATACGCTGCAGCTGGTGTTGGCTTCGTTCCAAGGCTTTTATAACGCGGAATGGACGCTGATCATGGCCGGCTCGGTGCTTGCGCTAATCCCCACCGTGCTGCTGTTCTTTTTCGCGCAGCGCTACTTTGTCGAAGGCATCACGATGACAGGGATGAAAGGCTGAAACCTCAGCCGGCAACACACGCGAAAGGGGGAAACACGATCTTGCGCTGCCGAAGGTTTGCAGTGCTGGCCGCGGTCATATTGGGGGCGGTCATCGCGGGCTGCTCGTCCGGCAAAGAGCCGTCGTATCGTACGTCATCGTATCAGAATCCGGTATTCGAACCGGTTTTTGCGGATCCTTCCGTCATTCGGGCAGACGACGGCCTTTTCTACGCGTACGGCACGGAGGACGATTGGGGAGACGGCGAGGGAGCCCGTTTGATCCCGATTTTGAAATCCGAGGATCTCGTCACATGGAGCGTCGCCGGCGAGGCGTTCGCCGAGAAGCCTTCATGGAAAGATGAGGGTGGACTGTGGGCCCCCGACATTTCCCGGTTCAACGGCAAATATTACTTGTACTACTCGTTTTCCACGTGGGGCGATCCGAACCCGGGCATCGGCGTCGCCGTGGCGGACTCGCCGACCGGTCCTTTCGAGGACCGGGGCAAGCTGTTCGACAGCGAAGAGATCGGGGTCGGCAACTCGATAGACCCGTTTTTGTACATGGAAGGCGACACTCCCTATCTGTTTTGGGGCAGCTTTCAGGGCATATACGGGATTGAGCTCGGCAAAGACGGATTTGCAACGGCGGGCGAGCCTTTCAAGATCGCGGGCGGCAGCTTCGAGGCGACTTACATCGTGAAGCGGGACGGCTATTATTATTTCTTCGGTTCGCTAGGCTCCTGCTGCGAGGGGGAGAACAGCACCTACCGCGTAGCTGTCGCGCGCGCCCGATCCCTCATGGGACCTTACCTGGACAAGGCGGGAACCAATATCGAGGTGTCCGACGGTACACTCGTGCTGGCCGGAGAATTTATGCCGGATGGGCCGGGCAAGCATTTTGCGGGTCCCGGGCACAACTCGATCGTGCAGGACGACAAGGGCAAGGACTGGATCGTTTATCATGCGGTCGACATCGGTTATCCGAGGCTGGGCAACGGGGCCGCCCGCCGGCCGCTCATGATCGATCCGATCGAGTGGAAGGACGGCTGGCCGTCGATCCGCGACGGGCTCCCCAGCAGGGACGTCCGCGACGACGGGCCCTCCATGCGACTGAAATAGCACCTGGCAGCAAGCTGGCCATCGAGGACTGGGTCGAGCGCGAGGTCGTCATTCCCGATCTCCCGGCATTTGAAGTTCAGTACGGCTATCGGGTCACGGATTTTCTATTGGAGTTGTGAACAAGCACTTTGTTTCCGCAGGAAACAAGTGCTTATTTGCACATTGAAACGGATGAAAGCATTCAACGCGAAGTGTTTCAAGCCTAAATGGCGTTCATAATTGAAGGTTGAATTGAATAGTGATGTAAAAAATGAACGAATCGAAAAACAGGAAGAAAGCGGGAGGCTCTTTAATGCCGGAAATCCCTTCTTGTGATACGGTTGTTTCTTATAGCGCTGAAGAGTATTTGGACCAGTGGATCCCAATCACTTCGATCGAAGAGATGGCCGAAAAGGAATATGATGTCATTATTGTCGGGACGGGAGCCGGAGGCGGCGCCGTTCTCTGGAGATTATGCGAGCAGTGGGGGAAAAGCGGCAAGCGAATCGCTATTGTGGAGGCCGGCGATCTGTTGTTGCCGACCCATGCGCAAAATATACCGACGCTAAACGGTAATCGCAGAGACCGATTTATTAGAAATCCGAAGTTGTGGAAGCCGATAAATACAGCAAATCCTGAAGGTATGGGTGACATTATTTTGCCTTCACCGGCTCCCAACTATTTTGATGAATTTACCGCATTAGGCGGAAGAACAATGATTTGGGGCGCGGTTACTCCCCGTATGCATTCGGTTGATATTGCCCAATGGCCTGTTTCTATGGCTGAGATGAACCGTTATTATACGATTGCAGAACAGGTCATGAATATTTCTCAAAACTACGGCAAGGATTCGTCCTTGTCGGAAATCGTTCTCAATCGTTTATTGAATAACGGATTTCCCGAATCGATGCTTCTTCCGATGGCTGTCGACCTGCAGCCGACTCAATACGGCTCTGTTCATTCCAATGTATTTTTCAGTTCGATGGTTTTTTTCGCTTGGGCGTCAAGTTTAGGGAGCTTTGATTTGGCGGTCAAAGCACGTGTGATTAACGCGCTGGTCGAAAATGGGAAAGCGGTCGGTGTACTGGCGATGACACGGGATAAAAAGGCTTACCGCTTAAAAGGAAAAACCGTCGTCTTATCGGCAAGCACGTTCGAGACGCCGCGTATTTTGCTTCATTCCGGCATTTCCGGAAGAGCGATCGGTCATTATTTAACAACCCATTCCAGGGTAGAAGGCCTGGTAACCTTTCAAACCGCCGATTTCCCTGAAATACCGGGGACAACGGCTGTTTTGATTCCGAGTACGGCGGAGCGCGATTATCAAATTCAGATCGGCTATTTACATTATTTGTATGAACCAAGACCTGTACTTAAGGAAACGGTGGTCTGGTTCGGTGCGTCCGGGGTCGTGGAATCCCGCTTTGAGAACTATGTGGCGCCAAATCCTCACCGACTGGATGAATACGGTGTTCCCAAGATGGAAGTCCAATTCTCATACAGTGCCAAAGACGAGGCAATCATCCGATTGATGGGTGAAGGAGTCAAGCGGGCTGCGAACGCTTCGAAAGGAGCGTTAACATCGCTTTGTTCACGTGTTCCCGGCCTCGTCTATCATGATATGGGAACGTGCCGCATGGGGTATGATCCCGCTGCCTCCGTAACGAATCCGTACGGTCAGGTTCACGGCGTGCAGGGACTTTATATAGCCGACAATAGCGTAATCCCGACGAGCGGCACGGCGAACCCCACACTCACTACTGTGGCCCTGGCTATTCGTACGGCAGACGATCTGATGAAAAGGGGTTAGCCATGAAATTCTCGGTTAATATTGAATCCGTCTATGCCGGCAAAGATTTTGTACAGGGCATGAGAGAGGTTAAACAGTTGGGATTTCATGTGTTTGAGTTCTGGAGCTGGTGGGATAAAGATTTACAAGCAATTAAGACCGCTAAAGAGCTCCTTCGGCTTCAATTGTCCGCTATTGTTACAAAATTCATCAGTTTGACGGATCCCGCAAAAAGGCAAGAATACGTGGAAGGCGTCAGACAAACGATAGGTGTCGCCAAGATGCTCGGATGCAACACGATTATTTCTCAAGTCGGACAAGAGATTGTCGGCATTTCCCGTGAAGAACAGCACGACAGCATTGTAAATGGATTGAAAGCCTGCGTGCCATTCCTTCAACAATCAGGAATGATGTTAGTCATTGAACCGCTTAATACGCTTGTTGACCATATGGGGTACTACTTAGACAGTTCGAAGGAAGGATTTCAAATTGTTGACGAAGTAGGAAGTTTTTACGTCAAAGTAATTTATGACATCTACCACATGCAAATGATGGAAGGCAATATTATTTCTACGATTGCCAATAATATTGATAGAATTGGGTATTTTCACGTTGCCGGAGTCCCCGGTCGACATGAACCCTATACCGGTGAACTCTTTTATTTGAATATTTTCAAAGCGATTGAGGCAACAGGTTTTAATGGGTATGCGGGATTGGAGTATTTTCCGGAGGAAGCTCCTGCGTTGGGGCTTATGAAATTTCTTCATTGGGTAAGGTCGGTCGGACTATGATGAAGCGTGCTCCATGGGCGCGCTTCTTTGCCTTTACGCCGCCGCCTTTTACAAAAACTACTTCTGCGCTTAACAATGAGTCAATACTGCGCCTGTACCATGAATAACGAAAGAACAAACAAATTCGCGATAACCGGGAGGAGATCGTACAATGAAGCTGGTATTGATGGGAGATTTGCATTATCACGATATCGATGCAACCGTTGCGGGATGGCGGGAGGCGCGCGCCGCTTTCTATGAAACCTTGCTGGGACGATTTCTGGAGTTGGACGCCGACTTCCATATTTCGCTCGGAGACCTGACGAATTACGGAACGACGATGGAGTTGCAGGAAGTGTATGAGCTTCTGCGCCGCAAGGAACGGACGTTTATTCACGTACTGGGCAACCATGACCTGTATGCGCAAACGAGGAGAGAAGTGCTTGCGATCACGGGCGGCCAGCGTTACCACGCGATCGACACCGATAAAGCGATGCTGGTGTTCCTGGACTCCGCCAAAGAGATGGATTACGAGGATTGGGGCGGCTCGATCGACGGCGAGCAGCTGCAATGGTTTGAGGAGATGGTCATAGCGTCCGGCACAAAGCCGCTGCTTGTGTTCGCCCATCACCCGGTTTACAAGACGACGGCGAGATCGGAGACGGATAAAGGCTCGATCCATCCGAGCATCGACATGTGGCGCATTCTGAGCCGGAAGGAAGGCAAAGGCATTTATTTCAACGGCCACACGCATGTGGATTCGATCGTGAAGCAAAACAACTGGGTGTTCGTACAATTGTCGGCCTGCCTGGACCAGCACGGCTTCCGGGTTGTAGACATCGCCGAAGAAGAGGTTCGCATTACCGCGGTGGATGTGGCGGAGGCGGGAGTACTGGAGCATGCGCCGACACTCCACAAGCATATGAAGCATTTTACGCATAATCCGAACGCGCGGGGCACCGACACGGACCGCGAGGTTGTCGTCCCCTTGCTTACAGCCGTACAGCCGAGTTAGGGGCGCCGCCGATGAAACATTCTGATAGCCATGAAGCGTTCTTCCGGGGACTCGACAGGCATCGGATGATAGCCTCCATTAAAGAACCCAAGCATATCGAAACGGCTCTTGCGCTTCGGGATCGATTGAGCGGCGTATTTCTCCTGACCGGTCATATCGGCGTGCTGAAAGGTTATGTGGATCTGTTTAACGAGCATCGGGTGCCGGTGTTTCTGCATTTGGAGAAAATCGGGGGCTTGAGCACGGACTACCACGGTCTCGATTATTTGGCCAAAGTGATCAAGCCGGCCGGCATTATAACGACGAAAACGAATGTGGCGAAAAACGCCAAAAAATTGGGCCTGATCACGATCCAGCGTTTTTTTCTGGTGGACACCGAGGGGCTTGAGAACATCGCGAAAAGCCTGTGCCAGATCGAGCCCGACATGATCGAGCTCATGCCCGCCCGGATCCCGGAAATGATCGGCATGGTGAAATCGTTCACCTCGCTCCCGATTATTACAGGCGGCCTGCTGTTCGAGCGGAGTCAAGCGCAGGAGTGTCTGGACAACGGGGCCAATGCCGTCTCCTCCTCCAATCCGGAGCTGTGGCAACGCGCGGATGGCATGCCGGGAACGAAACGAATCCGCAAAGTCGTGTAAAATCATTCGGTCACATTTGACATAACTTTATCATTCCGGTAACACAGAATTAATAGTCGGGCCTTATGATCGTTATGACAAGTAAATAGCAAACAGGTTGGAGTATTGGAGAAACCTTATCAAGTCTGCGGACGCGCAAAATGTCCGCGGCTGGATTAAGGTTTCTTTTTTGCTGCAATCAAATAAAAAAATAGGAGGAAATGAAAATGTTCAAAAAGCTTACTGCACTCACGCTTTCGATCCTGACGGTTCTCGTACTCGCTGCATGCGGTCAAGGCGGCACGAACGGCGCGGCCGACCCGGCCGCCTCGAATGCGGCGGGAAATACGGCCGCGGCTGAGGCGCCGAAGAAGATTACGATCAAGTACTGGTACGCGTGGGGGGAAAAAATCGAGGAAGCCAAACAGAATATGGTTAAACAATTTAATGCTTCCCAGGACCGTATCGAAGTCATTGCGGAGTATCAAGGAACCTATGACGATCTGCATGCCAAAGTGCAGGCGGCCTTCGCCGCCGGAGACGCTCCCGCGGTAACCGACCTCGAAATCGCGTCCACAGGCGTGTTTGCCCGCAGCGGCATGCTGCAGGAGCTCACGACCTACGCGGAACGCGACAAGGATGAACTGAAGCTTGACGATTTCAACCCGGGCCTGATGGGGAATGCCTACGTGGACGACAAGCTGTACGGCCTTCCTTTTATGCGGAGCACTCCGATTCTGTATAAGAACGTCACGATGCTCAAGGAAGCGGGCCTGGATCCGGAAGGTCCGAAGTCGTGGGACGAGCTGGAGCAGTACGCCCGTGTGCTTAAAGAAAAGGGGAAAATCGGCATGACCGTTCCGGTCGACATCTGGTTCTACGAGGCGCTGGTCGCGCAAAGCGGCGGCACGATGCTGACGGAGGACGGGAAAGCCGCCGCGTTCAACTCGCCCGAGGGTGTGGCTCCCGTTGAATTCTGGAAGAAGCTTGCCGCTGAAGGACTGATCAAAATTCCGGTCGGCGACGAAGCAGGCGCCACGGCGGACAAGGATTGGGCCAACCAGATGTCGGCGTTCAAGTTCGGCTCTACGGCAGGCGTGTCGGCAAGTCTGGAAATTGCGAAGGGCAACGGCTTCGAGCTCGTGACGGCATTCATGCCGGCCAACAAAAGCTACGGCGTTCCGACCGGCGGAGCCCAGCTCGTCATGACGTCCAAAAGCAGCAACGAAGAAAAAGAAGCCGCGTGGGAGTTTATGAAATTTATGACCTCCAAGGAAAATACGATTTACCAGCATAAATATGTCGGTTACCTGCCGACCCGCATGTCCGCCCTGGAAAGCGAAGAGCTGCAGGCCCATTTCAAGGAGTTTCCGCAATATAAGGTCGCGGTAGACCAACTGGAATACGCAAGGCCGCGTCCGATGGAGAACGCCTATCCGGAGGTTGCCAAAATCGTCAAGGAAGCGATTGAGAAATCGATCCTCGATCCGAAGGTTGTCCCGCAGGACGCGATGAACGAAGCGGCGGAGAAAGCGAACAAGCTGCTCGCCAAGTAACGATTGACGCAAAGTAGCAAAGTCGCAGCATGGGTTGTACTCAGGAGACAACCGCCGGGCCGGAGGTTGTCTCCCACCAAGTCATACTTTCAGAGAGGTAAGTCATGTTCAGCGAGAATTGGTTGTCGGCAATTAAAGTACTCATCTTCGATATGGACGGCACCCTGTATCAGGAAGACTCGTTCATGGACCGCTATATTCGCTATTTGCTGGAAGGAACGGACCGGGAGCCTGAAACGGAAACGGCGGTCAGCCTGGGCAGAGCCATTCTGTCCGGCGAGCATCCTTTCAAATTCGGCCATTTCTACCATATACGCGACCATATCGCCTTGGTACGGCACGAAGGCAGCTTCATTCAAGGGTTTACATGGGAAGGGTCGACCGCACAGCATCAACAGGCTGCCGATGCGGATCTGATTCATATCGGTGACCCGTGGGGAATTGCGGCGGTTATCGCCCGCAAATTCGGTCTTCCCGAACACAAAATGCAGCAGGCTTTTGAACGGGTTCGACGGGAAATGGTGCTCGAGCCGTACCGTTTCGAATTCCGCAGCGCTCTGTTTGAGGCGATCGAAGCGCTGGATGCGGTCGATAAGAAAATCCTGATGACCAATACGTACCTGGCATCCGGCATCGAGTTCCTGGACTATATGCAGATTCACCACCTGTTCGATGAAATTTACTGCGGTGCCGAGAAGCCGTTCGGCTTACAACGTTATTTTACGAACCTGCTGAAGCAGGGCTATAAGCCTTATGAAATTTTATCGATCGGCGATAATCCGTGGAACGATCTGCATCCCGTCAAGCGGCTCGGCGGCAGAACCTGCTTCATTTCCCCCTACACGAGCGCCGATCCCGAACGCTGGGATTTAAGATTGGCCACCCTTGACGAGCTGGAGCGGTTCATGCGCGAGATTCAGCAGCATAAAACAAGGAGGGAATTGGAGAATGGCGGGAATCGAGCTGAAAAACATAAGCAAGAAGTTCAAGGATGAAACGATTATCCAGGATTTGAATCTGACGATCAAGGACGGGTCGTTCACGGTGCTCGTCGGACCGTCCGGCTGCGGCAAATCGACGACCCTGCGCATGATCGCGGGCCTCGAGAAGCAGAGCGGCGGGGAAATTTGGATCGGCGGCGAATGCGTGAACGACACGGCGCCCGGCCTGCGTGACGTCGCGATGGTTTTTCAGAACTATGCCCTGTATCCGACGATGACCGTCCGCGGCAATATTGAGTTCGGTCTGAAGAACAGAGGCGTCCCGAAAACCGAGCGCGAGGCGCTGATCAAGGATATTTCGGAGGTTGTCGGACTGACGCCCCATCTGGATAAAAAGCCCCAGCACTTATCGGGAGGACAGCGCCAGCGGGTCGCGCTTGCGCGCGCGATGGTGAAGAAGCCCAAGGTGTTCATTCTTGACGAGCCTTTATCGAATCTGGACGCGAAGCTGCGCAACCAGATGAGAACCGAGCTGATCCAGCTTCACAAGCGGCTCGGCACAACCTTTGTGTACGTGACGCATGACCAGGTGGAAGCGATGTCCATGGGCGATGAAATCGTCGTCATGAATAAAGGCGTCATTCAGCAGGCGGATTCGCCGCTCAAGCTGTATAACGATCCGGAAAATCTGTTCACCGCCCAGTTCATCGGAACCCCGGCGATGAACATCATGAATGTCCGGGATGCGCACGGCCTGGAGCTCGAATCGGCCGAGAACGTCGGCTACGTCGGTTTCCGGCCCGAGCAGGCGCTGATGGGAACGTCGGTTAAAGCTGCCGAAGGCTATGCAATCGAAGGGGAAATCGTTACCCGCGAGAGCCTGGGAGCGGAAAATATTTATCAGATCCAGTCCCGTGCCGGCCTGTTTTTCGTAAAGACCTTCCTGGAACCGTTGGAAAATGCTTCGCGCATGACGGTCACGATCCCGTATGAGCATCTGTATTATTTCACTGTGAACGGGCAGCGGCACCGCGGCGCGCGCGCGCGGATCAAACAGCTTGTGACGGCCGGAGGCGTGTGACCGTGACTATGTGGGAAAAGCTGCGCCCTTACGGCATGGTTGCGCCGGCCATCGTAATTTTCTCCCTGTTTTTTATTTATCCGATCTTCTACATGATGTATTTGAGCATGTTCGATTGGAACTTCATCAGCCCGACCAAGACGTTCGTCGGCTTGCAGAACTTCAAGGATTTGCTGGCGGACGCCGATTTCCGGAAAGTGCTTTCGAATACGACCGTTTACACCGTATTAACGGTTACGCTGACGACCGGCCTTGCCTTGCTGCTGGCCATTTGGTTGAACCGAAAAGGAATGTTTCACGCTTTTGTGCAGGGCGCGATTTTCAGCCCGCACATCATTTCCCTCGTGTCCATTTCGCTGCTCTGGAGCTGGCTGATGGATCCCGAATACGGGCTGCTGAACTGGGTGATCGGCCTGTTCGGCTTCGGGCCCCTGCAGTGGCTGTCCCATCCGGGCTCGTCGCTGGTCTCGCTCGTCATCGTCGCCGTATGGAAAGGGCTCGGCTACAACACCCTTGTGTTTATTGCCGGCTTGCAGAGCATTCCGGGCGATATTCACGAAGCTGCCGCCCTCGACCGGTCGAAGCCTTGGACGACGTTCCATCGACTGATTCTGCCGATGCTGTCGCCCACGATTTTCTTTCTTGTCATCATCAACCTGCTCAGCTCGTTCCAGGTATTCGAGACGATCGCGATCATGACCCAGGGAGGGCCGGTCAACTCGACGAATACGCTCGTTTATTACATTTACGAGAACGGCTTCCGGTTTTTCAAAATCGGCTACGCCTCCGCCGCAGGGGTCATTCTGCTGTTCATCGTCGGCGTTCTGACGCTGATTTATTTCAAGCTTCTGTCCAACCGCGTTCATTACCGTTAGGAAGAGGTGAATGTCTTGAAAACAGTCAACCGCACGCTCGGCGGCGGCCGCGGCGGCTCCATGCTCGGCAGCCGGTGGGCCGGTGTCCGCAGCAAGCAGGAGGCATTCGCGAAACCGCTGGCTTTTGCGCTCCGGCTGGCCAATATCGTGTGCCTGCTTTTGCTCGTGCTCATCTTCGCCATGCCTTTTGTCTGGATGCTGTCCACTTCGCTTAAGACGCTGCCGGAAACGATGATTTTCCCGCCTGAGTGGATTCCCCGCAATCCGGTCTGGCAAAACTACGCCGATGCCTGGAATTCGGGGCCGTTCCTGCAATATTTCACGAACAGCCTTATTGTAGCGGTCGGTATTCTGATCCTGCAGATGGCTACCATTATTCCGGCCGCTTACGCCTTCGCGCGTTACCGGTTCGCCGGATCGAAATTTCTGTTCGGCATCGTCATGGTCACGCTGATGATTCCGGCTCAATTGATTTTCCTGCCCGTGTATCTCGAGTTAAGCGCCTGGAAGCTGCTTAATACGCATCTTGGACTTATTCTTCCGTTCGCTTCGAGCGCCTTCGGCATTTTCTTGCTGAGGCAATCGTTCATGCAGGTATCGGAGGAATTGATCGAGGCCGCGCGGCTGGATCAGGCGAAAGAGTGGAAAATTATTCTCAAAATTATGGTGCCGCTCGTCAAGCCGGTATTGGTCACCTTCACGCTGTTCAGCTTCATCGCGCATTGGAACGACTACTTCTGGCCGCTTGTCATGACGACCAATGAAACGGCCAGAACGCTTCCGCTCGGCATTGCGAAGATCCGGGAAGCGGAAGGCGTCGCCACATGGAACACGCTGATGGCCGGCAATCTCATTCTGGTCGCGCCGATACTGGTCGTGTTCTTCTTCTTGCAGCGGCAAATCATCAAGGCTTTCGTATACAACGGCGTTAAATAAAACGGATGGAGAGGGATGGAATAGAAAGCAGGCTCGGCATGGGGAGGAGAAATTGATGCTGCAGCGCAGATTGAACACCCTGTTTTCTTCCGCCGGCATTATATGGCTGATCGTTGTCAGTGCGGGGCTCTCGCTGCCGCTGGCCTACCTGGATCCGAATGAAGAAGCTGCGATCGTCGCGCATCGCGGAGCGTCCGGCTATGCGCCGGAAAATACGATGGCGGCGTTCGAGCTGGCGGTGCAAATGGACGCCGATTACATCGAACTCGATGTGCGAATGAGCAAGGACGGCGAGCTTGTCGTGCTCCACGACGAGACGGTGGAGAGAACGACGAACGGAGCGGGCAATGTTCGGGATTATACGCTGTCCGAGTTAAAGGCGTTGGACGCGGGCAGCTTTTTCGCCCCCGGCTATGCGAAGGAAACGATTCCGACCCTGCAAGAGGTACTCGACCGGTTCCAGGGCAGAATCGGGCTGCTGATCGAAGTCAAAGCTTCGCCGTCGTATACCGGGCTGGAGGATAAAGTGGTACGGCTTTTCGAGCAATATGACGATCGGGAAAATATCGTGATCCAGTCGTTCGATGCGGAGTTGGCGCGCGCCATCAATGCCCGATTGCCGGACATTCCGGTGGGCGTCCTTATCTCTGCGGAGCAGCCCCCGCTGACGGATGCGGCGCTGGACGACATCGCATCGTATGCGGCTTACATTAATTATAATGTTGAGCAGCTGGATGCGGAGACGGTGAAGAAGGTCCACGACCGGAACCGCAAGGTTATGGCTTGGACGATCCGCAAGGAAACGGACGAAGCGCGCATGAAGCGGCTTGGGGTGGACGGGATTATCACGGATTACCCCGTCTGGGGATTGAAGGCGCAGGTGGAGCGTTTGGCCGCCGAATCGCGGTAATGAGAATAGGCGGAGGGCTGCCCGTTAAGGGGCAGCCCTTTTCGTGTAATGCGCGCCGGTCGGACCTCTGTAAGTGATTATTGCGGGAACGGTTTCCGCTGTCCGGCATATCGCCCCAACAAAAGGTTTAACGGGCAGAAAGCCGTCAATAATGAGTATGAAACGAAAGGGGGATGACGATGCCGTTTCCGCGCCGGCTGATGAAAAAGCAAAAGAGTCCCGGACTTCCGGATCAACTATTGCCCGATCAAATTTTGGAAAAGCACAAGAATGAGTCTATCGGCACCCGGCTGGAGGATACCCTTTCCTTCGTGAAAAATCTGTTGGAAGAGAACGAAGACTTCGTAGTCCGGCGGTTTCACGTCTTCGGACGGTTTCCGGCAGCCATGTTTTTCTTCTCCAATATGATTGATCAAGCGGCGATCAACGCCGATATATTGAAGCCGTTGATGGATGCGCCCCGTCATTCGGAAGCAGCACAAATGGAGACCCATCAGTTGAAAAATGTTGTCTTGAACGATACGCTGCACCATAGCGGAGGAAGATTAGAGAGGAACCTTGTTAAAATTGTAGAGGCGATCCTGAGCGGGGAAACGATCATCGCGGTGGAAGGATTGGACGAGGCTTTCCTGATCGGCACACGCCATGTTGAAAAGCGGGCGGTTGTGCAGCCGCAAACGGAGCAAGTCATCCGCGGTCCGCGTGAAGGGTTTATCGAACCGCTCGCCACGAATATCGCCTTGATGCGATACCGGCTGCAAACGCCGAATTTTTGTGTCCGAACGATGAAAATCGGCAAATTAACCAAATCGAAGGTGGCAATCTGTTATATCAGAGGGGTTGTGAATCCCGCCCTCGTGAAAGAAGTCGAACATCGTCTTTCCGCGATCGATATAGACGGCATACTGGATACCGGATACATTGAGCAATTTATTGAAGACCACCATACATCTCCCTTCCCCCAGATTCAGAATACGGAGCGGCCGGATAAAGCGGTGGCCAACTTGCTGGAAGGCAGGGTGATCCTGTTTGTCGACGGATCTCCCTTCGCCCTGATCGTTCCGTCGGTCTTCAGCCAGTTTTATCAAACGACAGAGGATTATAATGAACGATTTCTGTTGGTCAGCTTTATTCGTTTAGCGCGGCTGGTAGCCTTGATGTTTTCTTTGATTTTCCCGTCTCTTTATGTAGCGGTCATCTCCTTCAATCCCGAACTGATTCCCACGGAGTTTGCCGTAGCGGTGGCGGGCGGCAGAGCCGGAGTTCCATTCCCGTCCGTCATCGAAGTCCTGATTATGGAAGTATCCATGGAGGTCTTGCGGGAGGCGACGATTCGTTTGCCCCAGCAGGTCGGGGGCGCGTTATCCATCGTCGGGGTGCTTGTCGTCGGGCAAGCCGCGGTGTCTGCCGGATTCGCCAGCCCCATCACGGTTGTCGTCATCGCGTTGACAACCATCGGTTCCTTCGCCACACCCGCGTACAATGCGGCCCTTGCTTTGCGGCTGCTGCGTTTTCCTCTCATCATTCTTGCCGGTATATTCGGATTGTATGGAGTCATGGTCGGGCTGATCGTCGTGGCCAACCACCTCCTGTCTTTAAAGTCGTTCGGTGTGCCCTATATGAGCCCGATTGTTCCCGGGAGCTTCGAAGGAATGAAAGATACGGTCATTCGGGGGCCGCTGTGGTGGATGAAGAAAAGGCCCGTGCTTCTGCATCCGCTCGATAAGGATCGTCTGGGCGATAAAACACTGGAGGAAATCAAGCAGCCGCCAAGCAATACGCTCGATCCGCTGAAAGTCGGAAATGAAAGGCAGGCAGAACAGGATGGAGTATCCTCGGCAGATCACCTTGATCCAGGCAGCCGGAATTCTGATTAGCACCATTATTGGGGTAGGGGTGCTGCCTCTTCCTCTCTTTGCTGTGCGCGCGGCCGACGCTGGAGCGCCGCTTGTTACCCTGCTTGCCATTTTCCTTTCCTCTGTCGGATTAGCGTTGATCGCTGTGCTGGGCAAGCGTTTTCCCAATAAGACGATTGTTCAATACAGCGAAGACATTATAGGGAAATGGCCGGCCAGGATCGGCAGTATTCTGATCATCAGTTTTTTCGCGGTATTAACCGCGCTTGCCGCGCGTGAATTCGGCGAAGTGGTTATTACCGCGGTTTTGAAAAGAACGCCGCTCGAAGTGACGGTCATCGTCATGCTGCTGTTGGCGGCGGTGCCGACACGCGGCGGCATGACGACATTTGCCTACATCCACCATTTTTATTTGCCGGTTATCGTCGGTCCCGCCTTGCTCATCGTAGCCCTTTCCCTGAAAAATGCCGAAGTCCTTAACCTCCAGCCGATCTGGGGCAACGAGCCGGGCGGTATGCTGCAGGGTGTGTTGACCGTAGCGGCCCTCTTTCAAGGCTTTTTCATTCTGACCATCGTCATTCCAGCCATGCGCAGCCCGGGGAAGGTGCTCAAGGCCAGTTTTTGGGGCATATTCATTGCGGGAGGGCTGTACTTTCTGATCGTTGTGGCAACGGTTTCCGTATTCGGTTCCGAGGAGACGAAGTTTTTGCTCTGGCCGACGCTTGAACTGGCCAAAACAACCTCCTTGCCCGCGAATATCCTCGAACGCTTGGATGCGGCATTTCTGGCTATTTGGGTGACGGCCGTGTTCACTACGCTGTTTTCCAGCTATTTTCTGACCATCCACTCGATGAGCAAGCTGTTTCGCTTGCGCGACCATAAGCTCTTTGCACTGTTTCTGCTGCCGTTCGTTTTTCTTTTGGCGATGCTGCCGCAAAACATATTGCAAATGTACGAAATCATACAAATTATCGGCCGGTACGGTCTCGTCATTACGATAGGCTATCCGTTTGTTTTGTGGATGATTGCCGTAATTCGCAACAAAAGGGGGGATCGTCATGGGGATCGCGAAACGGAGCAATCGGGTTAAGCTTCTCTGTTTCTTCCTCATGGCGGTTCCTTTGCTTGCAGGATGCTGGGACCGGATTGAGATTGAAGAACGGGCCGTTATTCTTGGCATTTCCATCGATAAGGAAGAAGAGGAGACGGTGAAAGAAGAGGCGAATGTTTCCCATCTGCCCGGAAAAATTCCCGTTCCGCAAGAAGGCATGATACGCCTGACCGCGCAGTTCGCGGTGCCGGGCCGAATTCCCCTTGGGCCGGGAGAAGGCGGAGGCGGAAGCGGCGGCGGAGCGGAACAGCGAACGGTATGGACGCTGCACGCGGTCGGGCATACGCTGGACGATGCCGTGAGCAATCTTCAGCAGCAAATTTCGGCTCCCTTGTTTTTCGGCCATTTGCGCATTATTGTGGTCTCGGAAGCGATGGCGAAAAGCGGCCTGCAGAATGTGAACGATTACTTGAGGCGCAACCCGGAAGTGCGAAGGATGTCCTGGATGGCGGTCTCAAAAGGAAAGGCCGCAGCGTTCATGGAAGCTGCTCCGGAGATGGAACGGGTGCCGGCGCTGTATCTGATTGCGACGCTGGACCAAGCGGTCAAAATGGGCAAATTCCCCTTGGACTTTGTCGGACTGTACTGGAGCAATACCTCGAAGAAAGGCCAGGAAGGATTTCTGCCTTATGTCGACATTAAGAAATCCGATAATGTCGAAATCAGCGGTATGGCTTATTTCAAAGGGAACAAAATGGTCGGTAAAACCCAACCGTTTGAAATTGTCGCCTACATGGGCATTAAAGGCGTCAATCCCGCGGGATATCAGAATTTTGTTGAAATGCCGGGGGATTCGAATATGGTCGTGTTTACGGCCACCCATCGCAAGTCCAAAATCGATGTCGACATCAAAAACGGCCGTCCGCGAATGGCGGTAAAAATTTTTCTGGAGGGAAATTTGCGCGAAAAACTGAACGAGAGCTCCGTTATTGACATCGGCAAGCTGAAACCGATTGAAGAGGGGACAGAAAAAGGACTTCTGAAATTATATCGGGATATGATTGAGAAAACCCAGGAAAAAGGCTCCGATATCTTCGGCTTCGGTGAATATGTACGGGCCAAAGAGCCGGGGTATTGGAACAAGGAAATTAAAACAAAAGAAAAATGGCAGGACATGTATAGAGATGTTTCCGTCGATGTCAGCGTAAAGGTAAGCATTCGGCGGATCGGCACGAAAGCCAGGTAGGAGGCTCGGTCCGGATGGTTTTTGGAAGCTATGTCGGGTATCTCAACTTTGTGATTATCCTTTTCGTCGCAACCGGTGGATGGATCGTCCGCTTCGACGCGAAAAGATATGCGAGGGACGGAATGAAAAAGGAACAAAAAGCGGCCCTTTTCATAGGATGGCTGAACATCGTGCTGGGTGCCATGATTTTTGTTGCCAATTGGATCTACCAGCAATGGTTTTTCTTTCGCTGGTAATAATGCCGCAACGCAAAGGGAGCCGTGCGCGAGCACGACTCCCGGCGCAATGGTTTACACCTGCACGAGCTGCTTGGCGGCCGCGTTGTAGGCGGAGCGGTTCTCCCACAGGAACGAGGCGACGGCGTCGAGGTCATCAAAAAACGACTCGTCCTCGTCTATGTAATCTCCGCCGCGCCCGTGCGCGCTGAATCGGCCGTCCGCGTAGCGCATCAGCGTCCACTGCCCGCCGCGCTTGCGGTCCTCAAAAACAAGATAATGTTTCCCGCGCTCTTCGTCCCAATTCGCAATAGAAGGAAAGCTGTCCACAATCGATTCGATGTCTGACTTCTTTTTGATTTGCATGATTCTTCTCCTATTCTTTTTTCTACAACGATATACGAGAATGGCTGAAAAGGTTGTCAAACGGCGGCGCGCAAATTAAGTTTTTTTGTCGAAAAGAGAGGCCGTCCGCTACTTTTTTTAGCTATAAAGATGTGATAGGATTACAAAGGCATATTTATATCGCAGGTAAATGAGTGAATCTATCATCGGATAAGAAGTCACATTCATGGCCTAGCTTCCTTGAAAGGGGAGGTTAGGTTTTTTTGTTTTTTATAAAATTTCCCAGCCGAGGTCGCATAAATTCCATGATCAACTACTATCAACAACATATCGCAGGTTATATCAGCAAGTTGCTCCGAACGATCCTGATTGTCCGCAAAGTCATTTTGATCCGCATCGAGAAAGAGTTCATCCGCTTGGGACACGGAGAGCTGATGCGGCATTATGATGCCGATGTCGTATGCCAATCCCTCGCGTACAACAGCTCTTCGATGCGCGCGGACGGAAGCGGCTTGCTCACCAGATAGCCCTGGATTTCATCGCATTTCATTTCCCGCAGAAGCTCGGCCTGAACTTCCGTTTCCACGCCTTCCGCAATGACGGACAAGCCTAGGCTGTGCGCCATGGAAATAATCGCCCGAACGATCGGCAGGTCCTCCTCGGATTGAATATCCCGGATGAACGACTGGTCGATTTTCAGGTGATCGATCGGAAACTTCTTTAAATAGCTCAGCGAAGAATAGCCTGTGCCGAAGTCGTCCATCGCGATTTTGATGCCCAGCTTCCTTAGCTTGTGGAGAATGTTCCATACAAACTCCATATTATGCATGCTGAGATTTTCGGTAATCTCCAGCTCCAGGAATTGCGGTTCCAGTCCGCTTTCCTTCAGGATTTGCGGGACGAGCTCGACGAGGTTTTGTTCCCGAAGCTGCCGCACGGATATGTTCACGGACACGGCAAAGGCCGGGTGACCGGCATTCTGCCAGGCTTTGTTTTGGGCGCAAGCCTTACGCAATACCCACTCGCCGATCGGACAGATCAAGCCCGTTTCTTCGGCTGCCGGTATAAACTCTCCGGGGGAAATCCACCCCCGCTGCGGATGCTTCCAGCGAATGAGCGTTTCCAGCCCGCTGAAAGCCCATGTTCCCGCATTGATCTTCGGCTGGTAGTGAAGCTCGAATTCGCCGTTTTCCAACGCTTTATGCAGCATCGTTTCCAGAACCATTTTGCTCGCGGTCGACTCGGACATTTCCGCCATGTAGAAGCGGTACATGTTTTTGCCCTTCTCTTTGGCGGCGTACATGGCCTGGTCGGCGCGCTTGATCAGCTCCTGGTGATCCTCGCCGTCGACAGGATACATGCTGATGCCGATGCTCGGCGTAATGAACACTTCATGGCCGTCCAGATCGAACGGCAGACTGAAGGCGTCCAGCATTTTTTGCGCGGTCAGGGCCGTCTGCTCCCGGTTCGTTCGCGGCAGTACAGCCGTGAATTCATCGCCGCCCATGCGGGAGAGAATGTCGTTCGCCTCGATGCAGCCTTGCAGCCGAACGGCCGCCTGCTGCAGCAGCGAATCGCCCTGCCCGTGTCCCAGCGAGTCGTTCACGACTTTAAACCGGTCCAGATCGATAAAAAGGACGGCCGCCTGCCGCTCCTGCCGGCCCGACCGTTCCAGGACGAGGTTCAACTCCCGATTGAACAATACTCTGTTGGGCAAGCCGGTCAAGCTGTCGTAATAGGCAAGGTGCCTGATCTCGCCGAACATCGTTTTGAGCTTTTCGGACATGTTCTTGAAGTTGGCGGTCAGGACGGCGATTTCGTGCAAAAAGCTTTCGGGCCAATCAAAGGGCTTGTTTTCCGATATTTTGGCCGGCAAATCCGTCGTCGCATTCGCCAGACGGGAAATCGGCCGTATGATCAGCCGGCTGAGAAGGATAGCCGCGGCGGTCGCCACCAGTCCGAACAGCAGCAGAACGGACAGTATTTTAATATAGGAGCCGTACAAGGCGTCCCGGTAGGGCGCCGCATGGGATTCGACCACGATCGTCCAATCCCGCTCCCCGGCGCCCGTTAAGCCGATGAGCTTGACGTAAGACGACTTTTCCCAGCGCGTCATCGGGTTTTGCTCATCTACCGGGAACCAACGGTACAGACCGTTCTTCAGGGCAACCGGATCCCCTCCTTGCTTCCAATCGTAGATCCGCATGGCGTCGAAGCCGCGCCGCGTGCTTGCGATGACCTTCCGGTTGCGGTCGACGATCGTAATGTCCATGCGGCGGTTATCGGTGAATTTCTCGATTCTGTCTTTGATGTAGCCGAGATTCAACGCCCCGGACGCGATGCCTTGGAACCGGCCGCCCTTGACGATCGGAGCCGCAATGTTCACGATCGGTTCGGAAACGCCGACCCTGCCGACGAAAACATCCGATATGACGGGCCGCAGGCCCGCTTGCGCCCGCTGAAAGTAAGGGCGGTCGGCGAAATTCAAACCCAGATTGGACCGGCCTTCCGCGTTCTTGAACGGGTAAAAAGCAACGGTCGTTCCCGCGGCGTCGGCGATATAAATGCTGCGAAAATCCGGAAAAATCTGCCCCGGATTGGCGGTAAGCTTTTGCAGCGCGTCCCGGTCGTTCGGATTCTCCTCGGAAGCCAATACGGACAATTGCTCGATAGCCGCCAGGTGAGCCGTTCGCCAACCGTCGATCTCATTGCGGATGATTTCGGATTGGCGTTCGATCGCGGCCTGGATTTCCCGATCGGTTTTATAATATTCCTGCCATCCGATCATGACGGTCACGACCAGCAGCGGGAAAATGATCAGCCCGGTGAAGATGAGAAACAGAATATCGTAGAAATGGCGGGTCGGTTTTTTGGCGTTCGCCGCCGGCCGCGCAGAAGCCGGCAAAAAGGTATACAGCAGGGTGGCCGCCCACGCATTGAAAATGCCGTTCACCGCGTCCTTCAGGATGACCGTGAGCGTAGCCGTCGTGTTCATATGCAGCGCGAGACGGTAGCCCAGCCAGATCAAAGGCGCGCCGACAAGGAGCCAATACAGCGCCGCCAGAATAATGCTGTCGCCGATCCTGCGCCGGTAAAAAGCACCGATGAATACCGTCTCCAGAACAAGGGCCGCCATGCCGTACGGATGATTCCACAAAAAGACCGTAACGCCGCCGGCCAGGATGGAGGCCGTTACCCCCCATTTCAATCCGTGCCATCTTAAAATCAACAATACGAAGATGCTGCCGAATATGAGATCCACGCCGAAAAACAGCGACACGTTCAGCGCATTGCCGATACCCGCCAGCGCAAGCAGCAGCAGCAAGCGCGAAACGGAGGCGACCGATGCCGCTTTGGTTTGGTTGAACATTACGATCCCGCCTATGTATAAATGATTAGGCACATAAAAAAAACACAACCCGAAAGGTAGTGTTTGTTCAAGTGCAGCCCAGCCGTCATCGCCGAATCGGCGGAAGACCTGTGGTTTTGCGTCCCCGCCTTTCGGACGAGTTTGCCGTAGGTATTCAGTTACATACAATCATAACGGAATATGTCGTAATTTGTCAAAAACTTTTTTTTGGTTGGGACGGCAGCGCCTAACGGACGGTCAGGGCGGACGGCGGACGGCGCTTTCTTTTTTTTCGGGCGAAACTGTGTTAATCTCAATTATTGTACTGATCTTATATGGGATCATTCATTTTGACGGGAGGAGAGAACGGAATGTTCCGAAAAAGACAATCGTTTTCGGTATTAACATGTCTGCTGATCTCTGGCCTGCTCGCAACGGCTTGCGGCAACGCGGATAAGCGGGAATCGGGTACGGCGAACAATCAGGCAGGGAATGCGGCGCAGGGGCAGGAGGAAATCCTGATCGGCGTCATTCCCGCGCAGGGCGGCAATGAGATGAAGCCCGGCGCGGACAAGCTGGCGGACGTATTGGCGGCGAAGCTCGGCAGGAAGGTAACGGCCGAGGTGTATCCGGACTACAACGGCGTCGTGGAAGCGATGGGCGCCGGCAAGGTGCAAATGGCCTATCTCGGACCGCTGACGTATGTGGAGGCGCATGAGCGGTACGGCGTCAACGCGATCGTCACGCAGCTTATCGAAGGGAAGCCGTTCTACTATTCCTATCTGATCGCTCCGTCGGATTCCCCATACGCCTCGCTCGAGGATGTCGTGGCGAATGCGGGCGACGTCCGGTTCGCCTTTGGGGACATCAACTCGACGTCCGGCAGCCTGATCCCGGGCATCGCGCTCAAGAAAGCGGGCGTGTTCAAGTCCCAGCAGGAGCATCAGTTTGCAAGCGTAACGTATACGGGCGACCATACGGCTACCGCGCTTGCGATCCAGAACAGGCAGCAGGATGTGGGAGCGATCGACAGCGCCTATTACAATAATCTGGTGAAGCAGGGCAAGGTGGACGGCAAGAAGATCAAGAAGATCTGGCAATCGGAGGAGCTGTTCCAATATCCGTGGGCTGTCGTGAACACCTTCTCCGATGAAGATATCGCAAGCATACGGGAAGCGATGAAGGGCATCGACGATCCCGACATTCTCGGCGCGTTCGGCGGCGCCAGCGGGTTTGCGGAAGCGAGCGACGAGGATTACGCGGCCATTCGGCAGGCGGCGATCGAGGACGGGCGTTTGAAGCCCAAGCCGTAACCTGTGATGAAAAGAGTTTTTGCCGCCGCGGCGGTGGTTGTCCTGCTTTGGTGGTCGGGATCGGGCGTGGGCGTGACGGTCTCGGCTTTTCGCGATCTGGGCAACACGTTCCGCTTTATCGCCGGCAACTGGTTTCCGGCCGATGCGGCCGACTGGCGGATCGCGGTCAAAGCGATGCTGGACACGCTGGAAATTGCCGTATTCAGCACGCTCGCCGCATTATTGCTCGCCGTTCCGGGAAGCTTGTTCGCCGCCCGGAATTGGGCGCCGGCGCGCTGGATGTACGACGCCACCCGCGGCTTGTTCAATGTTGCGCGCTCGATACCCGAGCTTGTGCTGGCGCTTGTTTTCATACCGACCCTCGGCCTCGGTCCGATGCCCGCGGTGATGGCGTTGATCATTCACAACGTCGGCGTGTTCGGCAAGCTGCTGTCCGAGACGATCGAGGCGACCGACGAAGGGCCGCAGGATGCGGTCAAGGCGGTCGGAGGGACGAGGCTGCACGTCGCGCTGTACGGCATCTTTCCCCAGATGGCGCCGCTCGTGCTGTCCCACTATTTTTACCGGCTTGAGGTGGCGATCCGGACGAGCCTGATTCTCGGCATCGTCGGGGCGGGCGGCATCGGCCAAATGCTGTTCAACGATTTCAAAATGTTCGCCTATGAAAAAGTGACGTTCGAGGTTCTCCTCATTATGGTGATGGTTGCAGCCGTCGATTATTTGGGCGCGCTGATCCGAAGGCGGGTGAAGTGAGCTGCTGGAGCTGAAGGGAATCGGCAAAACGTACAAGGGCGAGGCGACGCCGGCCCTCGACCGGATTGATCTACGAGTTGAGCCGGGGGAATTCGTGGCCGTGCTCGGCCGAAGCGGCGCCGGCAAATCGACGCTGGTCCGCTGCATCAACCGGCTGGTCGAGCCGGACGCCGGCGAGATCATCTGGAACGGCCGCGCGATCACGGGGATGAACGCGCGCGAGCTGCGGGCCGTCCGCGGCGAGATCGGCATGGTGTTCCAGCATTTCAATCTGCTGCCGAGGCTGACGGTGCTGACGAACGTCATCGCCGGCCGGTTCGCCGGCATGCCGCGCTGGCGAAGCCTCATCGGCGCTTTTACGGCGGAGGACAAGGCGCGGGCGGCGGCGGCGCTGCGCAAGGTCGGCCTTGAGCCGTTCGCGGGCCGGCGGGTCGATGATCTGAGCGGCGGGCAGAAGCAGCGTGTGGCGATCGCGCGCGTCGTGATGCAGCAGCCTGCCCTGCTGCTCGGGGACGAGCCGATCTCGAGCCTTGACGCGGTCACGGCGGGACGAATTATGGCCTATATCGCCGAGCTGCACCGCGAGCGCGGAATGACCGTCGTCCTGAATCTGCACGATGTGGCGATCGCCCGCGCGTATGCGACCCGCATCATCGGCTTGACCGAGGGACGGATTACGTTCGACGGTTCTCCGGAGGAGCTGGGCGATGCGGAGCTGCGCACGATCTACCCGCCAGACGAAGAGGACGGCGGCGGTGAACCTATAACCTATAATCGTTAGGAAAGAAAGGGAGGAATGGCGATCATGTCCAAAACCGGGAAAATCAAGCTGACCAGTCTGTCGAGCAAAGGCGGCTGCGGCTGCAAAATCGGGCCGGCCGACCTGGCGCAGGTGCTTCGCAGCCTGCCTCCGGCGGAGCCGAACCCGAATCTGCTCGTCGGGCTCGATACGAGCGACGACGCCGGCGTATTCCGGCTGACGGGCGAGCTGGCGCTCGTGCAGACGGTCGATTTTTTCACGCCGATCGTGGACGATCCTTATGATTTCGGCCAGGTGGCCGCGGCGAATGCGATCAGCGATATTTACGCGATGGGCGGCAAGCCGCTGACGGTGCTGAACATCGTCGCGTTCCCGATTCACACGCTCGACAAGCAGGTGCTGGCCGACATGCTGCGCGGCGCGGCCGATAAAGTGAAGGAGGCCGGCGCCACGCTGGTCGGCGGCCATTCGATCGACGATAAAGAGCCGAAGTTCGGGCTGGCGGTGACCGGGCTCGTGCACCCGGGGAAGGTCCGGACCAATGCCGGCGCCAGGCCGGGGGACAAGCTCATTCTGACCAAGCCGATCGGCGTCGGCATTCTGACGACCTCCATCAAGAAGGACCAATTGAGCGGGGAAGAAGTGGCGCGGGTTACGCGCGTCATGACGACGCTGAACAAGACGGCGGCGGAGACGATGGAGCCTTACGAGGTGCACGCCTGCACCGACGTAACCGGCTTCGGCCTGCTGGGCCACGCCTCGGAGATGGCCAAGGGCAGCGGCGCAGGCATCCGGATCGCGAAGTCCAAGGTGCCGGTGCTGCCCCGCGTTCGGGAGCTGGCGGAAGCGGGCTTCGTGCCGGGCGGCACGAAGAACAATTACGCCCATCTGGAAGGCTCGGTCACGTTCGATGAGGGCATCGATCAGATCGATCAGTGGATTCTGTGCGATGCGGTCACCTCCGGCGGACTGCTGATTTCGGTTGCGTCGTCCGCGGCCGACGAGCTGCTCGGCAAGCTGCGGGAGGCGGGCGTCGACGCGCATCCGATCGGCGAGGTGACGGCCGGGGAGGCCGGGCACATCGCGGTTGTGAACGAGTAGCGGCGCAAGGACACTTCAAAGGAGCTGTGCGACGATATGTTTCAGGATATAACCGTGGAGGAACTGCTCGAGCTTCAGCGCAAGGGAGAGGTTTCCCTGATCGACGTCCGCTCGCCGTCCGAATACGAAGAGTCGACGATTCCGGGGAGCGTCAACATTCCGCTGTTCGACGATGCGGAGCGCGCCGAGGTCGGCACGCTGTACAAGCAGGAAAGCGTCGATGCGGCGAAGGACAAAGGGCTTGAGCTCGTATCGCGCAAGCTGCCGGGTTTCGTGCGGGCGATCGGCGAGACGCCCGGTTCGCGCAAGGCAGTCTTCTGCTGGCGGGGCGGCATGCGCAGCCGGACGTCGGCGACGCTCGCCTCCCTGATGGGACTGCGCATGCTGCGCTTGACCGGCGGCTTCCGCGCCTACCGCAAATGGGTTGTCGATACGCTGGCAAGCTTCCGCGAGCTGCCGCCTTGCTACGTGATCAACGGCTATACCGGCTCGGGCAAAACGGAACTGCTCGCCCGGCTCGAAGAGCGCGGCTATCCCGTCCTGAACCTGGAGCAGATGGCCGGGCACCGCGGTTCCATCTTCGGACATATCGGCAAGGCGCCGAACAACCAGAAGTCGTTCGAATCGCTGCTCGTTCACGAGCTGCTCCGTTGGCGCGAGGCGCCTTATCTTGTGATGGAAGCGGAGAGCAAGAGGGTGGGCAAGGTCGTGCTGCCCGACTTCCTCGTGAAAGCGAAGGAGGAGGGAACGGCGATTTTCGTCGATATTCCGGTTGAAGAGAGAGTCGCGAACATCATCGGCGATTACAAGCCGCAGCTGCATAAGGAGGATTGCCTCCGCTCATTCGAGCGTATCGAGAAGCGGATGCATACGCCGGTGGCCGCGGAGGTCCGGGCCGCCCTGCTCGGCAACCGGTTCGCCGAAGCGGTCAGGCTGCTGCTGCTCCACTATTACGACCCCCGCTATCAATATGCGACCGAGCAGTACGAGACGGACCGCATCACCATAACGGCCTCCGGCGTGGACGAAGCGTTGGAGCGCGTTGTGCGGGTGCTGCCGCCTCTGCCGGCCGGTTGAATGGAGAAAAGGCCATTTCAGAGTCCTGCTGGACTTCTGAGATGGCCTTTTCTGTATCCGGTCAATTCATGCACACCCGGCACAACGGTCCTGCTGTAGCAATGCTCGCGCAGGCGAACAAACAATCACGGCCTGTCAGCCGTGACCGGAAGCCTGATGCAGAACGTCGTGCCTTCTCCGACGACGCTGCTCACCGTAAGCCTGCCGCCATGATCCTGTACGATTTTGTGGCAGATGGACAGGCCCAGACCGGTGCCGCTCTCTTTGGTCGTATAGAAAGGCATAAAAATATTCGGCAATTCATCCTGCGGAATGCCGGGACCCGAATCTTCTATTTCGAGAACGAGTTCATCCATCATCAGCTTCGCCTTAATGCGGATATGCCCGGGTTCTTTCATCGCCTCGATCGCGTTTCTTACAATGTTCAGGAGCACCTGTACGATTTTATCGCGGTCAACGACAACGAACAGGGACCGGTCGACGTTGAAAAGCGAGAGCGAAATCGTATGTCCTTGCGAAACGGCCTGGGATTCGCTCATGAACCTTACCCTCTCGAGCATTTCGCACACGGACGCCTGCTTCATATCGTCCATATGAGGCTTGGAGAACTGCAAAAATTCACCCGTTAATTCATTCATCCTGGTGATCTCGTGCATGATGATCTCGTACCAGGGCTTTATGTTGTAATTCTGGCTTTGCGACAGCTGCAAGAACCCTTTCAAGGTCGTCAACGGGTTGCGGATTTCATGGGCCATGCCGGCTGCCAATTCGCCGACGATTTTCATTTTCTCGGAGCGAAGCATCTCTTCTTCCTGTTTCAGGCTAAGCGTTCGCTTATTGAAAAACAGCTTGTCCTCGGCAATCGACATCAATTGCTGCGGAGAGCCTGCGTCCTGCGGGAAAAAAGCCAGACTGTACGCCGCGTAATAGCCCGGCGAGTTGGCATTCAATGCCGCCATCCTCTCATTCGCCATCCGCGGCTTTTGGGGAAGGAGCATGGCGAACCGGTCTCCCGCGTATCGGGCCATCGCAATCGCATCGGGAAAGGATGCCTGGAGCAGATTCGAGATGCTTACCAGCAGCTCGGTTCCGCTTGCGATACCCGAATGGCTCGCACTGTTGAAAACCCGAAAATCCAGCAGCACCAGTATAAAGCTCCGGTTGTCCTCGCGGATCAATCCGGACATGCAAGCGATGAAGCTTTCATAATTCAATAGATTGGTCTGTGTATCGAGTGTCGTCACAACGTTCACATCCTTGCGTGCGGGTAGAGAGACAAAGGGGTTCAGATACGATCCGTCGTCCTATTCGGTTCCTCATCCAGGAGAATCCGGGTTGCTGCGAAAGCGGCGGCGATGCCGGCGCTGTCGATAAACACATCTATCAATCTCCCGTCCCGGGTGAAATACATTTGCAGGATTTCGGTCAAAACAGCGAACCCCACCGACAAATACAAACCGTTCCTGCTCCGGGAACCGAGAGTGAGAATGAAACCGAGAATGAAAAAGCCGAAGAAATGGCCCAGCTTCTGCTGAAGCATGCTTTGCGTCGCAAAAATATTCGTAACAAGCAGGAACTCGCTCCAATCCGGATCGCTGTCGAACGTGAAACGCACCTGATGGTACGCCAGCAGATCGTCAAAGCTTGCCGTACTGGTGCCGACAAACAACAAGATGCTCCAGACCGCGCCGGAAGCAATCCTCAGCAACCGCAGTTGAACCAGCCCCTTGTTCGGATAACTCTGCTTTTGATTATAATTCGATGCGAATAATTCCACAAGATTGAAATGGATTGCAGACGACATATTTCCAAAAAGAAAGAGTGGAAGTGTGAAAGTTGAAAAAGAATGTATTTACAAAGTTATTCAAAATGAATTATAATCAAGTCGACAAATTCTCTATACGCATAATACGTGGTAACCCTTACAGGCGTGTCGAATAACCGCAAGGAGTTGAAAACAGGATGAAAATGCCAAGCGCCGCCCTTACGGAATGAAAGAAACGCAAATTTTTTTGCATACATGGTCGCGTAATGAATAACTTTTTCAAGGGGCATGAGAACGGGTGCGGATGCGGCGACTTAACTTTGAGCTAACGGAGGATACATTTTGGAACTGAAACAGTATTGGAGCATCGTGAGGAAGCGGCTGTGGCTGATCGCGCTGCTCGTCATCGTCAGCGGCACGGCAACCGGTTTGTATTCTTATTTGTACGCGGATAAGCAGTATGAGGCGTCCACGAAGCTCGTCGTCAACCAGAAGAAAGAAGCGTCGGCACTTTCAGCGCAATTGGAGCTGGCCGCAATCAATTCCAACATCGAGCTCATCAAAACCTACAAGGAAATTATCAAGACCCCGCGGATTATGGATAAGGTGGCGGCGCAGTATCCGGATATCGGCTTAACGTCCGACCAGCTGATCAGGAAAGTAAGCGTCAGCGCGGTGAACGATACCCAGGTGATGTCGGTGACGGCCGGCGACGTCAGTTACGTACAAGCGGCGAAAATCGTAAATGCCGTCTCCAAAGTGTTCCAGCAGGAGGTTCCCCTGATTCTGCAGGTGGACAATGTGAGCATTCTGAACGAGGCCAGCCTGAAGGCAAAGCCGGCGCCCGTCTCTCCGAAGCCGAACCTGAATATCGCGATCAGCCTCGTACTCTCCCTGATGATCGGACTCGGCATCACATTCCTGATCGATTATCTGGACGACACGATCAAGACCGAGGAGGATGTGGCGGAAGTATTCGGCGTCCGGGCGCTCACGCTCATACCCCGCATGAAGACGAGCGACATCGAGACGGTTCGCGAGAAACGCGGCCTAACAACGATGGTGAAAAGGGGGGAGCGCAATGTCGAGCTCGACGCGTAGCTATCCGTTGATAACCGAAAGCAATCCGAAATCGCCGATTTCGGAAGCTTACAAAATACTGCGCACCAACATCCAATTCTCTAATCTGGATACGGACATTCAGACGATCATGGTGACTTCCGCAGCCATGGGCGAGGGCAAAAGCACGACCTCCGCGAACCTGGCGGTAGCCTATGCGCAGGCGGGGAAAAAGGTGCTGATCATCGACGCCGACCTGCGGAAGCCGACGCAGCACCATATTTTCCGCGTATCCAACCGTGTCGGGCTGACTTCGGTGCTGAGCCATCAGAGCCCTCTCGGTTCCGCCCTGCTGGATACGACGGTGGAGCAGTTATCCATCATCCCGTCGGGGCCGATCCCCCCGAACCCGTCCGAAATACTCGCTTCCAAGCGGATGAGTTCCATGCTGGACGATTTGAAATCGCAGTTCGACATCATCATCATCGATACGCCGCCGACTCTGGCCGTGACGGATGCCCAGATCATGGCTGCGCAAAGCGACGGGGTGCTTATGGTCGTGGATGCCGGCAAGGTGAAGAAGGAAGCCGCGGCCAGGGCCAAGGCCGGCCTCGATATGGTCGGCGCGAAGCTGCTCGGCGTCGTGCTCAACAATATCAGCCGCAGCAGCGCGGAAGGCTATTACTACTACTATTACGGCGAGCGCAAATAACGATAATCGATAAGCTTTCAGGTCATGTCTCCTGCACCTTTATCACGGGAGGCACTCGGTCACGCTGTGGGTTCAACGGACCTTAGACGTTTATCGTCGAGGGTGTGACGTGAGGATGGGTTTAATGCCCTTTTTGTCATGTTAGAAATCCCAGCTATATGTTCCAACTGGTGGATGATATAGCTGGGTGTTTCTAACATCAGTTATTAATCCGTTTGCGTTTGGAGGAGAGGAGAGGTGATCGAGATGAAAAAAGTAAGGAAGGCCATCATTCCGGCAGCCGGTCTGGGCACCCGTTTCCTTCCGGCTACCAAGGCGATGCCGAAGGAAATGCTGCCGATCGTGGATAAGCCCACGATCCAGTACATTGTGGAGGAAGCGATCGAATCCGGCATCGAGTCGATTATTATCGTGACCGGCAAAGGAAAACGGGCGATTGAAGATCACTTCGACATCGCCTTTGAGCTCGAGCATACCCTGGAGGAGAAGGAGAAGTACGACCTGCTCGAGGAAGTTCGGCGCTCATCGAACGTGGAAATTCACTACATAAGGCAGAAAGAGGCCAGAGGGCTGGGGCACGCGGTCTGGTGCGCACGGCATTTCATCGGGGATGAGCCGTTTGCCGTTCTGCTCGGCGACGACATCGTGCAGGCGGAGGTGCCGTGCACCAGGCAGCTGATCCGGCAGTACGAACAAAGCGGCCGCTCGGTGATCGGCGTGCAGGCGGTCGACGTGGAACTGACGCACCGCTACGGCATTGTGGATCCGCTTGAAGCGATGGGACGGCTGTACGAGGTGCATCGCTTCGTGGAGAAGCCGCCGGTCGGGCTGGCGCCGTCGAACCTGGCGATCATGGGCCGGTACGTGCTGACGCCGGAAATCTTCGATTACCTGGAGCGGCAGGAGGCCGGCGCGGGCGGGGAAATCCAGCTGACGGACGCCATTCAACAATTGAACTTATACCAAGGCGTCTTCGCCTATAATTTCGAGGGAATCCGATACGACGTAGGGGAGAAGCTCGGGTTTATCCTGACCAGCCTCGACTTCGCCTTGCGCAACAAGGAGCTGCAGCGCCCGCTTATGACGGCGTTGGAAGAGCTCGTGGAACGGGAACGCAAGAGCACGCTGCTGGCAGCGAGAGGTGAGTGACAATGACGCACCCACATCCGAATGAGGCCGAGGCCGTCATGCATGCCAATCCGTATTATCCGCTTGCGGAGCGGCGGGGCACGCGCGGTCTTTATTTCATATGCAAGCGCGGGATCGATATTATGGCGTCTTTGGCGGGGCTGTTCCTTCTGGCCCCTCTTTTTATTGTGCTGGCGGTGCTGATCAAGCTGGAGGATCCGCGGGGCGCGGTGTTTTTCAGCCAAAACCGCATCGGCAAGGACGAGAAGCCGTTCCGGATGTACAAATTCCGCTCGATGGTATCCAACGCAGAAGAACTGCTGCAGGATCTGCTGCACCAGAACGAGATCAGCGGCGCGATGTTCAAGATGAAGGAAGACCCGCGGATCACGAGAATCGGCAGAATCATCCGCAAAACCAGCATCGACGAGCTCCCGCAGCTGTTCAATGTGCTGAAAGGCGACATGTCGCTCGTCGGCCCGCGCCCGCCGCTTCCGCGCGAGGTGGAGGAGTACACCGATTACGACAAGCTGCGCTTGACGGTGACGCCCGGCTGCACGGGGCTGTGGCAGGTGAGCGGACGGAACGAGCTCAGCTTCGCCGAGATGGTGCAGCTGGATCTGGAGTACATAGAGCAAAGAAGTCCGATGCTTGATACGAAAATCTTGTTCAAGACAGTGAAAGTAATGGCCGGTTCGAAAGATGCGTTTTAAATAAAATACTTCACTTCGTATAACCCTATTATCGGTACACAGGAGGCAACAGTAGGAAGTGGGCAGTGCTTCGATAAAGAAAAACGCCATTCTCGTCATGGTTCTGACCCTGATTAGTTCAGTATTGGGATTTGCGAGAGAATCCTATATTGCCTATGCGTTCGGGGCGTCCAGATATACTGACGCCTATTACGTCGCTTTTGTAGTTCCCGATATAATCGCCGGTTGGATTGGATTTGCTTTAACGAATGCACTCATCCCCGTCTTAAAAAAAGAATATCAGTTCTCTCAGAGATCAGGCATATCGCTTATCAACCATGCATTTTATTTCGTTTTCTCAGTCTCCATTCTCCTGACCTTATTTGCCTACTTGTTCAGAAACGAAATCATTGAGTTGTTAGCTCCTGCTTTTACTGGAGAGCAGCGTGAAATTGGCGTACAGATGCTGACTATTATGCTTTTTGCCATCGTTTTTTCCGCCTTCTCAGGCCTTTTCGGCGGAATAAACAACAGCTTTGAAAGTTATCTTTTTCCAGCCCTTGTCGGTATTTTTTTTAACTCATTTTTTTTCTTGGGACTAGTGGGATTTGAGCCGTTTTTTGGAGTGAACGCTTTGGCCTATGGTTTTTTAATCGGAGTAGTAGGAAGATTCACAATCCAGGTTATTCCATTAGTAAAACGTAAGCAACTTACACTCCGAGTGACAGAGATGTGGCACCCTAAACTTACCGAGTCGGTAATCGGTATGCTGCCGATTTTTCTTAGCCAAGCAGTGATGCAAACAAATCAGATCGTGGATCGCATTTTGGCGTCGGGTTTACCGGAAGGGCAGGTCAGTAACTTAAATTACGCATCAAAGTTGGGGTTGCTTCCCATAGGATTGATTGGAAGCTCCATTGCCGTCACCACGTATACTCGGTTTGTGAATTATCACATCAATTCTGAATCAACACAGGCAGAAGCGCTCCTTAATAGGGCCATAACATGGATCATGCTTGCCGCGTTTGTTATCGGCGGGGGGTTTTTGTTCTTTGGGGAATCGCTGGTTTCATTTTTTTATTACCAAGGAGCCTTTAAACTCCAAGATGTGGAGACAACCACTATACTTTTGAAAGTTTATGGCGGGTTTGCACTCTTTTATATGTTATTACCCATAATATCGCAATACTATTTTGCTCAAAAAGGCGGCAAGCATCTTCTGCTTTCTTCTTCTATTTCTGTAATCATCAATATATCGCTTGGCTTTCTGATGGCCCCCATATACGGTGCAGTAGGATTGGTGGTTGCGAGCGGCATTGCTTCGTTCATTAATGTAGCTATCCTGTATGTTATTGCTATAAAAAAGTTGAGAAAGCACTTATTTCGGAATCTGGGCCATATCGTTATGGATGTGTTGCCGACAGGACTGTTAATTTGGGTCGGTTTGTTTTTGGTTCCGGAACTCTGGCCGACACCTGGTTTAAAAGAAAAGCTTCTTTTACTATTCAGGGGGGTTACAGCATTAATTGTTTCGGGAATTGCTGTAATAGCTTATGTATTCACTTTCCGAAAAGGTGAAGTCAGCGAGGTAATCTTGGCGTTGGTCTTGCGATTTATACGTAAGCCTAACCGAACCCCTATAAAGGAGAAACTCTAAAGTGACAGGATTTAATGTGCAGAGACAACGAAAAAAGTTGCTCATCGTACGAGGAAGTTCGCAATACGTAAATCCTGAGAACTATAACGTACAGGAGATCGGACTCGGTAAAGTACTGACTCAACTAGGTTGGGATGTTACGATTCTTTCCTCCGGTCCAAAAGAGGTAATTAACCAATATGGCGATAATTTAAGATGGATTGAATTAAAGAGGGTTGGCGGGAAATTTGGTTATCCCCGCTCCAGCTTCTCACGGATATTGTCGATAGGGGCCGATTTGATTCAAATACAGGATTTGACTAATGTTTCAACCTACATCGCTTATGCGGCTTCCATTCGGAGTGGGACGCCGCTTGTAATGTCATATGGAGAATATGCCGCGAAAAATCGGATCAAACGATGGGTGAATCACTTTATTTCGGCAAGTGTCAGGGGACGTATCAGAAGCGTGTTATGCAAAACAAACAGTGCAATGCGCCATGCCGAAACATTGCGGCTGCCGGGATTATGTTACGCTCCGATTGGAATCGACAACGCAGCCTACATTAATAACATAAATGAGAATGTGAGTTTACTGGCTGAAATAGCAACATCTCGAAGATCGGGCAAGAAAATTATTTGCCATATCGGAAGGATGGATAAGGAAGATAATATCGAATTCCTATTAAATGTTATACACAGGCTAGGTGATAGCTATGCATTGCTTTTGATTGGGGAGCCGAAGAAATATGTTCAAAGCAACGAAAAGTTTGCTGCAATACAGGAACGGATAATTTGTACGGGTAAAATTCCGAACAAATTCATCGGTTTGTATTTGGCTGCCTCCGATTTATATGCTGCCTGCTCCAAATATGAAATATTCGGTATGTCGGCTGCGGAAAGTATCTTCCATGGTTGTCCCGTTATCGGTTATGCAACAGGCGGTATTGCGGAGATCATAACCGACGGAAGCAACGGTATCTTAATGAAAACTCGGAAACCTGAGGAGTGGGCGGCTCGAATCGCTCACTTATTCCACAATGGCGAATCTGACGAGTTAAAGGCGGGGTGTCACGAGACAAGACAACAGTTGACTTGGGAGCATAGGGCTTTAGTTTATGACAATGTTTATAGAAACGTGTTAAAAGAAGGCGGGTGGGTATCCAGTGGCACTTAACGTTATGTTCGTGAATCACACGGCCAGGATGGGCGGTGCTGAGAAGGTGTTATTTCAGTATTTGAAACACATCGACCGTAATCGTATTCAACCGATTCTAATATCACCCGAGGGAGAGTTATCCGTTGCATCCCAAAAAGAAGGCATTAAATGGGTAGCACTCAATGACTTCGATCAGATGACAACGACCAGAAGCCGACTAAAAATCAAGGATGCGTATTTGGCGTTTAAATCCTTGTATAAATTGCGGAATTTGGTTGCGAAGTATAATCCGGATGTTCTGTTTAGTAATTCTGTTAAAGCCCATGTGATGGTTAACGGTATGAAGCAAAAAGTGCCCACAGTGATGAGACTACACGACTTTCCACAAACATTTGACGGCTTGTCGCTAAGACTCCTGCGCGTGGCAGTCAAAAACGTCGATCATGTCAGTTGTGTGTCTCAGAGTGTAGCGGACAATTTGAGAGCAATAATACATACTCATGAAAAAATTAGTTCGACTTACAACGGAGTTGCCGCAATGCAGGAAGCGGTTGAAAGCATCCAACATGTGCAGAGGAAACGAATCGTTGTTGCTGGCTGGCTGCTCGAATGGAAAGGATTCGACGTATTCGTTGACGCAGTCAATTCCATTGCCGACAAGCTTCCAGAATGGGAATTCGTGATTGCCGGAGCGGTTGCCGAGGATGTGCTGGAAAGCGGCGACTACGCCGTTAAACTGCGAGAAAAAGTGGCGAACTCGCCACACGCAAACCGCATCACGTTTCATGGCGGGTACCATAAGATTAGCGAAGTGGCATGCTGCGCATCACATTGTATTTTTGTTCAACCCTCAACGAGACCGGATCCGCTTCCTACAGTGTTATTGGAAGCTGCCTCACTAGGGCTGCCGATCATTTCATCCAAGTTAGGTGGAAGTAAAGAAATCCTTGTGCAAGGGGAAACGGGGTTTCTGGTCTCGCCTACGCCGGAAGAAGTAGCGGAAAAAATGATGGAACTAGCTGAGAACAGTGAACTGCGCGGCAATTTAGGTAGAAAAGCGAAGTTAGATAACGAAGAGCGGTTCACGATGCAAGCATATGTCGATGGAATTACAAAGATTATCGAATCGTTCACCGGAGGTAGGCCATGAATAAGAAAAGTGTTTTAATCATCAACTCCGGCAGTTTGCCAATGCCTCCGGTGGACGGGGGGGCGATTCAGCAAGTCTTGCATCAAATTGCAATGGGTCTCTCGTTGCGGGGATGGAAAGTTGGAGTGCTCACAATAACAAACCAAGAATCGGAAGAAGCCCAATTGCAGGAAGAAGCCCGGTCAGTCAAATGGTACAAAATTAAGGGCAGATTACAATCGGGGGGCATTTCGGGTATTTTCTCGGCCCAAAAAATACTCAGACAAAGTTTGGCTTCCATACCTCCGAATGAATACGAAAATGTAATTATATATGATCCTTATTTGGCTGGCACGGTTAATAGATGGAGTTCTGGCACCAATATCATTTGGAGTGTCCATAATGTAAGAAACCGCACTTCCTTATTAGTGAAAATTTGGTCTAGACATATTAGTAAGGTCGTCAGTATCAGTCGTTTTCTGAAAGAAACGATTGATCCAACATTATCTAAGCGTAGTACAGTTATTCATGTTGTTATTCATAATCCGCTCTCGGAAAAATGGCTCAACGAGCAGCCAATTGAATTTAAAAAGGCTAACAGCATCCTATTTTGCGGTCGGTTAATCCCTGAAAAGGGATTGGATGTTCTAGTAAAAGCAATTAACCTGTTATCTGAAAGACAGAGAAAAACTGTGAAACTTGGTATAGCGGGTAGTACTCATTTCAAAGGAGCCTCAGAAAGCGAATACTCTACACATGTTCGTGACCTTCTTGAAAAAAGTGATATTAATTACAAATTTCTTGGCTTCATCGACCATAAGGAACTTCATAATGTGTACGATGCTTACCAAATTCTTGTAATACCCAGTAATTGGGCGGAACCAGCTACGCTAGTCGCTGGTGAAGGGCAAGCGAGAGATTGCATCGTTATTTCGAGCACGGCAGGTGGGTTGCCTGAAATGGTTTCTCCAACATGGCATCCTTATTTAGTTCCTCCAGGAGACGCCGAGCGACTCACAGAAGTGCTGAGTAAAGTCATTGACTTTAATCATGAGGGGTATTCTGAAGAGGTAAAACTGTGGCTCAAAAAAGAGTTCCACATTCAGCATATCGTTACTCAGTGGGAGCGACTGCTTATTTTATAATTTCACCCTTTAATGGACACTCAAACAGTCACACAAATAGATCAATAGGGTAATCGAGTACATTCACTACCCTCATCGTTTTAAAACATTTCTCAAGGAGCTGGATAAATGAATTACGGTTTACGCAACGTTTTGCCCATCTCTTTGGTAGCTCTTCTCGGGTTATCCACATCTTTTTTGAGTCTATTCGTAGGGTACCGATTAGTTTTATTGTTTATCTCTCTTGCTTTCGTGCTCTTTGTAGTTGCAAAGATAAGTACGCATCGGGTATTGTTTGTCACAACGAGCCTAATGCCTATCGTCTATATGCCGCTCGAATTTACTAATGGTCAGTATTATTCATTTACTTATGTTTTGCTTATTTTGTCGTTTGTATTGGCGTACAAATACCGCACATATGTCGCAAAATCAGATGCATTTGAGAAAGTCGCGATTGCAATCAGCATATATATTTTTATCCGTATATTGATCATTGGAGTATTTATAGAAGGCAACTCATTTGCCTCAAGTTTCAGCCTCTTATCCAGTGATTTAGCAAAAATCATTTCTGGTGTCATTTTTTATCGCTTAAGCAAATCTGACCAATTGAAACCAGATATCATACGCGGACTTTTTACTGCCTTTCTAGTGTTAATCGGTTTTCAAGTATATCAGACTTATGTCGGAGTTTATCGTTTGATTGACATTGGGTATATTGCCCCTCAATTCAATTACAATACTGCTTTGGGCGATATGCGTGCATTTTCAACGTTTTTGACACCCGTAGCTTTCGGTACATACCTCGCTATGATCATATCTTTTTTAATGTGGTCCTATGCCGAAAAACCAATGATTCGGTTTTTTAAATGGATCTTTATCGGAATCGGAATTATCGCTCTTATCTTTACTGAAACACGAGGAGCTTGGATTGCCTTTTTTTTATCGACTTTGATTATTTTAATGATATCACGAGTTATAAGTTGGACTCGGTTGATGATCTTCTCAATTTTATTCATTCCGATCATCACGATCAGCGTTATGCTATTTCCCGAAGTTTTTGTGAGATATGCTGACCGGCTTTCCACCATAACCGATTTAACCTATTCCTCCAATTCGATACGCCTTCAACTTTGGACAGGTGCAATGGAAGCTATTTCCAGAAACTGGTTGATTGGATACGGGCAAAGCGATTTTGCATTAGCCGTTTCAAGCTATATTCCGCAGAATCTATCTACTTTTACACACCCTCACGAAACCTATCTTGAATTTTTGTTCAAGTATGGAATCGTAGGATTTCTGCTTTATATTTCCTTGTTCATTATCACAGTATATAAACTTTTGAAGACTATTCGAGAACTTCCGATAGATAAAAGAAAATTATCCATTGTTGCTTCTGCTTTAGGCGCATCTCTAATTTTTATCTTTTCTTCTTTTACCGAATCTTTCTGGGGCAGTTATAACTTATACATCACTTTATTTTTGATAATAGGATTTGGTACACAGCAAAACAAAAAAGAAGGCAACTGTATGCCGCATATGGATAAGGAATATAACGTACCCCTAGTTCGATGCACGGAAGATGCTGATCAAAGTGTGAAAGTAAGGTGGGCTGACTAATGAATAATTTAAAAGTCGCTATCGTGCATGATTATTTGAATCAAATGGGAGGCGCGGAAAGGGTAGTGGGTGTTCTACGGAAAATGTTCCCTGAAGCACCGATATATACGAGTATAGTGGACCGCGATAAATTACTTCCGGAACTAAAAAGCGCTGAAATACAATCAACCTGGATGCAAAGAATACCTGGAATTATGAGTAAGTTCAAACTCTATTTTTGGTTGTACCCCTTTGCGATTAACACCATTGATTTAACGGATTATGATCTCGTAATCAGTTCAAGCAGTGCATATGCAAAAGGGATAAAAAAGCCTTCCCACGTTGTTCATTTATGCTACTGCCATACTCCCATGAGGTTTGCGTGGAATTTTGATTCGTATATGGAAGGCATGTCTGTTCCCAAGTGTTTAAAGAAAGTCGCACGATTCTTTACATATCCGTTAAAAAAATGGGATCTAGCGAATTCACACAAAGTCGATCAATTGATTGCCAATTCCACGGTTGTTAGAAGTCGTATTAAAGAATTTTATGGGATGGATTCACAAATCATTTTTCCCCCTGTAGATATAACTCGTTTTAGTATCAATAGAGAAGGAACCGATGATTATTACTTGGTTGTCTCAAGATTAGTTTCCTACAAAAGACTTGATTTAGCTATTAAAGCCTGCTCGAAAGCTGGAAAGAACCTGGTTGTAATCGGTGATGGACCCGATCGGAATAGACTGGAAGCTATGGCCGGCCCATCTGTGAAATTCATGGGAAGATTGAGCGATCGCGAAGTCGTGTGCTACATGCAGCGCTGCAAAGCATTTTTATTTCCCGGTCTTGAAGACTTTGGAATCACCCCTCTGGAAATCAATGCTTGCGGAAGACCGGTAGTTGCATTTCGTGGGGGTGGTGCCCTGGATACGATCAGGCCGGGCGTTAATGGTGTGTTTTTTGAAGAACCGACCGTGGAGTCTTTGCTAAAAGGGATACAAGCTCTTGAGACATGCGAATGGGACCCGCAGATAATCCGAAAGCATGCGGAAACCTTTAATGAGACTGTGTTTATGGAGAAATTACATACAATCATAACTTATGTTTTACAAAAGAAGAATGCCAAAAGGGAGGGGTTAGATGAAGGTCGTTCTATTGTCCGGGGGCTCCGGTAAACGCCTTTGGCCGTTATCGAATGACTCTAGATCCAAACAGTTCCTTAAAGTGCTCGTTGACCAAGAACATGGACAGCAATCAATGGTTCAGAGAGTCTGGAGCCAACTCGGACAATCGGGTTTGAAGAATTCAGCTATTTTAGCGACCAGTCGACCCCAAGTAGAAATGCTGCAAAGCCAGCTTGGATTTGATACAGAAATTATCGTCGAACCCGAACGCCGTGACACGTTTCCGGCTATAGCGCTCGCTGCTGGGCACTTGTACTCAGTTAAAGGCGTAAGCCTCCAGGAAGTGGTGATGGTTCTTCCCGTCGATCCCTACGTGGAAGACCACTTTTTCGACAAGCTGCATCACTTGGAAACCATTGTTCAACACACTCAAGCCGACCTCGGTCTGATCGGCGTCAAACCGGACCATCCCTCAGAGAAATTCGGCTATATCGTGCCGCATGGGGAAGTAACCCTTGTCAACGGAATTGAATATTATCGAGTTAGCCATTTCACGGAAAAACCCCGCGAGGAGAAGGCGCAGATGCTGATCGAACAGCAGGCGCTCTGGAACTGCGGGGTTTTTGCTTTTCGCCTGGAGTATGTCATCAATGAGATGATCGCCAGAGGCATCCCGATCCAATACGACGAGTTGCTGAAACAGTATGATCGGCTTGAAAAAATCAGCTTTGATTATGCGGTGGTCGAGAAAGCGAAGCACATCGTGGTAACGCCATATCAAGGGCAGTGGAAAGATCTCGGCACCTGGAACACGCTGACCGAAGAGATCCGTACTCCTCTCATCGGAAAAGGCTTGGTGACCGAGGATTGCGCGAATACCCATGTCATTAACGAGTTGGAAATTCCTATTACCGTCATCGGAGCTCCCAACCTTGTTGTTGCGGCAAGCCCGGACGGCATTCTTGTATCGGATAAAGACGCAAGCCCGCGAATCAAAGACGTCATGAAGCATCAAGAGCAAAGGCCGATGTACGAGGAGCGCCGCTGGGGGCGCTACCGCGTGCTTGATTACATCAAATACCCGGACGGCAGGGAAGTGCTGACCAAGCGAATTTGCATTTCAGCAGGTAAGAACCTCAGCTATCAATATCACATCAAGCGCAGTGAAGTTTGGACGATCGTTTCCGGCGAAGGCGAAATGGTGCTGGATGATGAGCTCCTGGAAGTTAAAAAAGGAGACGTTTTGGTCATTCCGGTAGGGACCAAACATAGTCTTCGGGCCACGAACGAGCTCGAGATTATTGAAGTGCAAACCGGAAGCGAGCTGGTTGAGGAAGATATTGTGCGGCTCGAGATGGATTGGCACGAAATTCTTCAGCTTTGCGCGCCTTAAAGGGAAAGCAACCTTGGAGAAGGGATGCGGCATCGCTTGACGACCATTTGTTATTACGTTTCGGATTGCGGATATGAGCATGCCGCCCGCAGCTTGGCGATCATACGAAGCATGCTGTCGCAGGCCGAGCGGCAAGTGAGACTGATCGTTTGTTCGGCCAGGCTGCTGCCGTTTCTCGTGCAATCCCTTGCCGGCCATGAAGGTGCGGTCGAATTTCACCGAACATCGAGCGATTTGGGCTCCGTCATTCAAGAAGGGGCAGCGCTGGCCGACCGGACGCGTTTTCGAGTCGAATACATGAAGTACATGCGCTTGTTTCCGTATTTTATCGATATGGAATACCGGTTTCTCCGACAAGCCCGCATCGACCTCATTGTTTCGGACATCTCGCCGATCCCTTTTGCTGCGGCGAAGCTGATAAGGGCGCCTTCAGTAGGAATTTCCAATTATACCTGGTACACGGCTTATAAGAGTCTGCTGGAACAGTCCTGGCTGGAACCGCTGTATCGCGCGTACGAGCAAATGGATTATTTTATTGGCTTGCCCGGCGCGAAGGAGCCTTTATGGGGGAAAAAAGAACATTTGCAAACTGGTCTCAACCTGCGGCAAATCACAAACTATCTGTTCGAGCTGCCGGGGATGAACAGAGAAATAGCATTTGCGGTGGAACGGGAGGAATCATTATTCCATTCTGAGTTTCCCAAAGGAGAATCTTGTTGATGCATGCCACGATCAACCGGTTGGAATGTGAGGTTCAATGGCGGTATAACCGGTGGAGACAGACTGACCTGCCGCCTTTCATGAAACAGGAATTGCATGAGCTTAAGGCGGCCGAGATCATGGATCGCTTCTACCGCAATCTGCCCATCGGTCACGACGGCGTGATCGGCAGGGTCGGCGTGGGAACGAACCGGTTCAACATCTACACGGTGCGCCGGATCTGCCAGGGACTGGCCGACGAGATCGTATCACGCGGGTTTGCGGCCCAGCAGCGGGGTGTCGTCGTGGCCTACGATTCGCGCTACCATTCCAAGGGCTTCGCGGAGCAGGCGTCCCTGGTGCTGACCAACAACAACATTAAAGTATATCTCTTCGAGAAACCGGCTCCCGGCTGCGAGCTGGCCTTTGCCGTCCGTTATTTGCATTCGGCCGCCGGCATCTCCGTTTCCGCGGGAACGTACCCGGCGGATTACAACGGCTTGCACATCTACTCGGAGAACGGCGCTCCCGTGGCGGCCGGCTACATCGAGCGCATCTCCGGCAACATGGAGAAGCTCGAAGACGGACTGAACGTCACCGCCATGCATCCGGAGGAGGCGATTGCCTCGGGCAAGCTGGTCGTGATCGGCTCGGAAATCGATGAGGCTTATCTGGAATATCTCGAACAGGTTCCCTGCAGCAAGGAAAGCATTCAGCTCATGGCTTCTTCGGTGCGGATCGTGCTTACGCCGCTTCAAGGGACCGGCGGCGCTCTCGCCTCACAAGCGCTAGCACGGCTTGGCTTTACCGAAATACATAACGTGCCCGAACAGCAGCATCCGGACCTGTATTTCTCCAGGGTGCGGAATCCGGATCCTTTTCGCCCGGAAAATCTTCGTCTGCCGTATGAGGTCGCGGGCCGGGTGAACGCCGACCTGGTTCTGGCTTTCAACCCCGAGGCGTCCGCGTTCAGCTTATCCGTGAAAGACCGGTCGGGGAATTACGTGCTGCTGAGCGCCAGCCAGACGGCGGCTCTTATGCTGAACTATATGCTGGAGCAAAAACAGCGCCTGCTGAGTCTCCCCGCCAACGGCATCATGCTGAAATCGTTCATGACCTCGGACCTGGCGGCATTGATTGGAGCCCGATACGGCGTACGCGCTGCCGAAGTGACGAACGGCTTTCAAGGCATCGGCGCCGCTATGGCCGAGTATGAGAAGACGGGCGAGCATGCGTATCTGTTCGGTTTCGACGAGCATGGGGGCTGTGTGCCGAACGGCTTTGTCCGTGATCAGGATGCGATACAGGCGGCCATCCTCGCGGCCGAGATGACGGCCAACCTGAAATCCAGAGGCGGCACGATCTTCAGTGAACTGCAGAAGCTGCATCAGGCTTACGGATCGTTTGCGGAGGATCGGGCTTCTTTCGTGCTCGGCGGCACCGACTGGTGGCAGCAGGCGCGAATCGTGCTGGACCGCTTCTGCTCCGAGCCTCCGGCGATGGCGGGCGGGCTGGAGATCCGACGGCTTTACGATTACCGCACCGGCGAGTTCAGGGATCAGGGAAGGCAGCGTACCTGCAAAATCGAGTCGTCCCAGGTTCATGCCCTGAAGTATCTGCTTGAGGACGGTTCCTGGTACGGTCTCCGGATCTCGCCGGGCAGCCCGGTTCTGGAGGTGTATGTCGGCACGAGGCAGAAGGATGAGACGGCGGCCAAACACCGGCTGTCGGCCATCCGGTCCGATGTGCTGTATGCGTTGGAATCCATTATCTGACGCAAGGCAGTTGGACGGATATGAGGCTATGAGGACATGAAGATAAGAGGATAAGAGCATAAGAGGAATAGAGGACATCGGGATTTGAGGAGTTGACGTCGGGCATGGACCCGGATGGGAGAGTGGATGGGACATGAGAATCGCGGTTATCGGCACAGGGTATGTCGGCTTGGTATCTGGGATTTGCTATGCGGAGCTCGGCCATCACGTCTATTGCGTGGACAAGGACGAGGCGAAAATCAACATGCTGCGCGGCGGCGGCATTCCAATCTATGAGCCGGGACTCCAACCGCTCTCGGTGAAAAATATGGCCGACGGCCGCCTTCGGTTCACGACCGAGCTCGCGGAAGCGGTAACGGAAGCGGACGTCGTCGTGATCGCCGTCGGAACGCCTTCGCTGCCGAGCGGGGAAGCCGATATGACGTACATCGAAGCGGCGGCAAGGGAAGTCGGCGCGGCGATGAACGGCTACAAGGTCATCTGCGTGAAAAGCACGGTGCCGGTCGGCACGAACGAGCGGGTCGGCCGCATCATCGGGGAGCTGTACGACGGGCCGTTCGATTCGGCTTCCTTGCCGGAGTTTCTCCGCGAGGGCACGGCGGTGCGCGACACGCTGCATCCCGACCGGATCGTGATCGGCACGGGCAGCAGCCGGGCCGCGCATATTCTGAGCGATCTGCACCGGCCGCTCACCAGCCAGATCGTCATGACGGACATCCGGAGCGCGGAGATGATCAAATACGCCTCCAATGCTTTTCTGGCTACGAAAATATCGTTCATCAACGAGATCGCCAATATTTGCGAGAAGGTCGGGGCCGACGTGATCGAAGTCGCCAAGGGCATGGGGCTCGACAATCGGATCGGCAGTTCGTTCCTGCGCGCCGGCATCGGCTATGGGGGCTCCTGTTTCCCCAAAGATACGAATGCGCTGATTCAGATCGCCGGCAATGTGGAATATGATTTCAAGCTGTTGAAGTCGGTGGTGGAAGTGAACAAGGGGCAGCGGTTCGGCGTGATCGACAAGCTGCGGAAGGCGCTCGGCGACGCGGACGGCCGGACGATCGGCGTTTGGGGCCTGGCGTTCAAGCCGGAAACCGACGATGTGCGGGAAGCGCCGGCTTTGGAAATTGTGGAGCAGTTGATTGACTCGGGAGCGGAGGTTAGCGTCTACGATCCGGTCGCCATGGCGAACTTCAGACGGATGTTCGACCATCCCCGCATTCTGTGGTGCGGTTCCGCCATGGAGGCCGCACAGGGCAGTGATGCGCTCTGCTTGCTGACGGAGTGGAAGGAGTTCGCCGACATCGACCTCGGCGCGGTGAAATCGGCGATGGGGAGCCCGATCCTGATCGACGGCCGAAATGTGTATGACGACAAGCGGGTCCGCGCAGCCGGCCTGCATTATTATCCGGTAGGAAGACCGAGCCACGAGGCGTTCATACCGGAGCTGATCCTGGAGTAAGCGAGGTGTATTTGTGAGAAAGGCAGTGCGGGTCACGCTTTTTTCCTTGGCCGGTATGGCTCTGCTGCTCGTTATTGCCGGGGCAATATTGTATTGGAAAATCCAATCGATCGACCTGGACGACATCCGGGCCAGGCAGCTCGCGGCGGCGGACAGCGGCCAATTGCAAGGGGCGGAAGCGGAGCCCCAGCCGCAGTCGGAGCCGGAGCCCGGGCCGGACGTTCCGAAGGTGATGAGGGGCGCCGTCTCGAAAGCGGAGCAGCTCGCAGGCAAACCGATCAAGTCGGCGGACGCTTTGGACGTAGCGGCGATTCTGCTCGATTCCGAGCTGTCGTTGAAGGAAATGTACGACTTGATCGGCAAATCAACGGACAACCTGAACACCGAGGAAAAGCAGCGGATTAGAGACCAGCTGCTGGAGAAATTGAAGCCCGAGGAAATCGAGGCGCTGCGCGCCATCACGACCGATTATGGAAAAGGGCTGGTCATCCTCGATCCGGACTACCCGATCGAATTGGTGGGCGTGAAGGACGAGGCGGAGCGCAAGCGAATCCGGGAGCGGCTTGAAGCGGAAGGGAAGAAGGCTTCGTCTTCTGCCGGCAGCGGGCCGGCGGATGCCGCGGGGGAATCGGGCCCGACAACGGAAACGGATACGGACACGGACACGGATACGGCCGGGAGCGTCGGCGGCGCTTCCGGTCCGGAGCTGGCCGCTGTGACCCGGAAATACGAGGGCAAGCTTGAGGCGGTTCGCGCGTCCTGTACCCGGGATGTGAATGCGATGACCGATCGGGTCATTGCCGCCATTCAGCGGATGAAGGACGGCGAAGGCTCGTCGTCGGCAGGCGCGGCCGAAGACGAGCTGATGCAGGAGATCGCTGCTGTCGAGGCGGAGTGCGAGGCAAGCTTCGAGTCCGTGCTTGGACAGGCGAAGCGGGATTTGGAACAGGCGGGGCTGTCCACCGCCGTGCTGCAAACCTGGCGCAACGAATACGCCGCGGCGAAGGAAGCGGCGATGTCGAAGGCGAAGCAGCGCATTAGCGAAAGCATCGGGTAGTTGTGCGGGATAGAAATAAGACACCAACATAGACAAGGATGAGGCATATGAGCATGATGGTAAATACGGCGGCAATGAAACGTTATCGGGAATGGCTTGACAGCCCTCTGATCGACGGCGAGACGAAGCGTGAGCTGGCCGGAATCGCCGGGGATGAGAAGGAGATTGCCGACCGCTTCTATCGCGAAATGGAGTTCGGTACAGGCGGGCTGCGCGGTGTGATGGGTGCCGGCACGAATCGGATGAACGCCTACACGGTAGGCAAAGCGACACAGGGCTTCGCGAACTGGCTGCTCAGCCGGAATGCGAAGCCCTCTGTTGTGATTGCGCACGATTCCCGCAGCAACTCCCCCGAGTTCTCGCTGGTTGCGGCCGAGGTGCTTGCCGGGAACGGGATCGTCACGTATTTATGGAGCAGCCTGCGTTCGACCCCGCAGCTGTCTTTTACGGTACGCCGCCTGCAGGCGGACGGAGGCGTCGTCATCACCGCCAGCCACAATCCGCCCGAATATAACGGCTATAAGGTGTACGGCCCGGACGGCGGGCAGCTTGTCCCGGACCTTGCCGAAGAAGTGATCGGGGCGATTCAGCAGCTGCAAGGCCTCGAGGAAATCCGGCGTATGCCTCGGGCGGAAGCGGAGGCGGCCGGGCTGATTCGCTGGCTCGGCGAAGCCGAGGACAAGGCGTATGTGGATGCGGTCGCGTCGCACAGCCTGAAAGCGGAGCCGCTTGCAGAGGCAGGCACAGGCGCAGGCGCAGGCGAAGGATCAGGCGAAGGAGCAGGAGCAGACACAAACACAGGAACAGGCGGGCAGGGGCGGGATATTACGATCGTATACACGCCGCTGCACGGCGCCGGCAATATGCCGGTTCGGAGCGTGCTGAGGCAGGCGGGCTTCCGGAACGTGATTGTGGTGCCGGAGCAGGAGCAGCCGGACGGCTGTTTCCCGACGGTTGTGTCGCCGAATCCGGAGGAGCGGGAAGCTTTTGCGCTTGCGCTTGAATTGGCGAAGTCCGGGAAGGCCGACATCGTGATCGGAACGGATCCGGATTGCGACCGGATGGGAGCCGTCGTCAGGGACGGCGCGGGCGAATATGCCGCGCTCAGCGGCAACCAGTCCGGCGCGCTGATGGTGCATTATGTACTGAGCCGGATGAAGGAACAAGGCAGGCTGCCGGAGAACGGCGTCGTGATCAAGACGATCGTCACGAGCGAGATGGGGGCCGACATTGCGAGGCACTACGGCGCGGAGGTCGTCAACACGCTGACCGGCTTCAAATATATCGGCGGCAAGATGACGGAATACGAGCGGTCCGGCGAACGCGTCTTCCTTTTCGGCTACGAGGAAAGCTACGGTTATCTCGCCGGCACGTATGGGCGCGACAAGGACGCGGTTATCGCCTCGCTGCTGATTTGCGAAGCTGCCGCTTATTATAAGAGCCGCGGAAAGACGCTTTGCGATGTGCTTCTGGAGCTGTATGAACAGTTCGGCTTTTACCAGGAGCAGCTGGAGTCCCGGACACTGAAAGGGATCGACGGCGTGCGGCAGATTGCGGCGATCATGGAGGATTGGCGCGATCAACCGCCGGCCGAGGTGGCCGGTATTGCGGTTGAGCGGGCTTTGGATTACAGTGCGGGCATTGACGGGCTGCCGGCCGAGAATGTTCTGAAGTTTATGCTGGCCGACGGCTCCTGGTTCTGCTTGCGCCCCTCCGGCACGGAGCCGAAAATCAAAGTCTATTTCGCGGTGCGGGGAGAAACGCAGGCAGCGGCGTCGGCGTCGCTGGAGAAGCTGGCCGCGGCTGTTATGGCCAGACTGGATGCGAAAACAGGCGCGAAAACGCTCGCCTCAAGCTAAAGCAACCCGTGCGCAAGCGGCTTCCATGCTCAAGCGGCTGCTGCAATACGTTGAGTTTATCAACTAATGTTTTTACATTCGGGCTGCCGATTTGTCGGCAGCCCGTTTTTTTGAGTCAACAGAACCAACCTGCAAAAATTCTCGAAATGAAATTTTTACGAAAAAAAAGATATTCAAAACGAATAATATATGCTAAAATATGACTGTGTTCAACGACGAACGGTCTAGGAGGAAGGCAGCAATGGCGATCGAACCGTCCGGCATGTCCCAAGAGATCCGGAATGTCAATGTTCAGATGGACCGGCTCTCCAACGGCATTCAGGCGTTAGTGGCAAAAGAGCGGAGAAGGGCGACCGTGAATCAATTTCTTCGCCACCTCGCGGCCAAGCCCGCTTTGTCGAGTGACGACGAGGGGGAAACAAGCACGCTGGCCCAATTGCTTCAACACACGAAGTACCCGATCAAGAAAGAACTGGAATATGATTATATCAGCGATTCGTTTGTCCCTAGCGAGAAAAAGCCGGTCATCGACATGGCGGTCGTCCTGAACTCGTTGTTTAAGAAAAACGGATGGGATTGTACCTATGAGGATATGATGCGCTTTATTTTGGAAGGCGGGGACTATCGGCAGTTTCAGCAGCAAGCGGAAATTAACAAAGGCCCGGCACGAACCGCCCGCCGTGTTAAGGGGACAGCCGCACAAGGCCGAATGTGATCGATTAACCTATGATTGCTCCGTATTGCCGCCGCTCTCGTTGCGGGTTTGTATGACATGCTCAAGCATTCGCTTGACCAGTTCAAGATCCTCTTGCGTAAGCGGTATGCCGTCCCAATGCAGCTGCTGATGGTTCAGAAGCTCTTTGGCGTTATTGGAAGGCTCCAGCTGGTCCGGATAATCGGTTAATCCAAGCAAATAATCGGTTGACGTATGGAGCTTTTTGGCGATAATCTGAATCGCATCAAGCGTAGGGTGACGGTAACCGGATTCGTAACCCGCATAGGTGCTTTTTGCAACGCCAACGGTATCGGCAACTTCCTGCATGGAGTATTTGCGAGTTTTTCTAAGCTGCTTAAGGCGCTTGGCAAACATGTTTCGTCTAAGCCTCCTACGTATCGTTTCGGCTACAGGTCATATCGTTGTTATATTATATCATAAGTCCAGCGCCGAAAACCAACTAAGTTGCCTCATTCTCCTCTCCTGTTTATTCCTGTGATAGCGCAATCATTCAATGATCTTCCCTCTCCAAGTTTGCCAACCCGCTCGTGAACAACTTCCTTCACTTCTCGCTAAAGATGGAAAGATCGTACTCCAACGAAATAATCCGCTTCATACAGCCTGGATGGCCGACGAGGACGGCGAAGAGGATCTTTATTAACGATGGAGATCAATCGCGGCGATTTATTCATTATTTAATATGACGACGACCCGAGGCAAGGAAAGCGCCGGCCGGTCGTCGTTATTGATGTAGAGAACCCCCGGTTATCGTGCCGATTAGCACTGTTCCTCCGAAGACTCCGCCGGTCAGAGAGGACGCCTTCAAAGTGCCGATTAACGATAACGGCGAAGAAGAAAAAATGATGGTCGTGCGAAGAATGAATCAACATTGTTAAGCGCCGATCATGACGTTAGCCTCACCGCGGTTTTAGCGGTGAGGCTTTTTTGGCGTTGTGCTCGACAAAGAGGTAAGGACAATCAGCTAAGCAGTTTGGACAGCGTGTTGGGATCGAATTTTTTCATCGAGGGCAATCAGCTGCGTCTTGTCCAAAAAATCGAACTCATCATACAGATCCCGCAAAATCTCGGCTAAATTGGCCGGACAGACCACTTCAATCCCCAACCGTTGCAACAATTCCAAAATCTCAGCCTGTTCTTTCATTCGGACCATACCTCGTTTATTTATTTTTTCTTCCATCTCCTATCTGGTACTATATTACCTCTTCCTTATTCAAAAAGCTGTCACAATGTGTCGGAGCTCATAAAAATAATTAAGTATATTACCCGAAGTTCGAAATGGTGAAACTCAGCAGAAAATGACAGACCGGATAAGGATTCCCGTTAATGAGCATGTACATCGGTCCAACAGCGATTTGAGACACGGTGACACGGTTGAAGTGGAAAATGTTAGGTTGTGGCGATTTTTGCCGAAGGCGTAATCGGTTACAAAAAAAGGCAGGCATGGACGTGATGGAAGTCAAACTTCAGTCCGGACCAAATGTTATATAACAATAAAATAATTTCTAAAACAGTATTGCAACAGTCGTGGTATTTGTTATACAATGACCTCACGAAATTAATTTTGTTATATAACAGTTTGCGGCGGGAGGTGAGCGTATGGACTGTCCGATCTGTCAGGGCAACGGCGAGCTGGAATGTCGGGCGTGCGATTCCGCACAGACGGAACGGAGCGGAGGCGGCGATTGCGGATGCGATCACTGCCGCGGCACGAGCCTCATCTCGTGTCACCGTTGTGAAGGAAGCGGCTATCTCGAGCAGTACGCGTAAAGCAGGATGAACTTGTAAACCGAATTCCAAGGAGAGGACGATCGCGAATGACAAAGGAAGCGGCATTGAAGAAGCTGGAAGAAAGCTGGCGGGCACCCCGCTACGAAGGCGTCATCCGTCCTTATCGGGCAGAGGATGTCATTCGTTTGAGAGGATCGGTCCTCGTGGAGCAGACCTTGGCGCAGCGCGGAGCGGAACGGCTGTGGACCATGCTGAAGCAACAAAAATATATCCATGCTTTGGGAGCGCTTACCGGCAACCAGGCCGTGCAGCAGGTCAAAGCGGGATTGAAGGCGATTTACCTGAGCGGCTGGCAGGTCGCGGCGGATGCGAACCTGTCGGGACAAATGTATCCCGATCAGAGTCTGTATCCGGTGAACAGCGTACCGGAGGTCGTGCGGCGGATCAATCGGGCTTTGCAGCGGGCGGACCAAATTCAGGCCTCGGAAGGCAAAGGCGGCATCGACTTCTTCGTCCCGATCGTGGCGGACGCGGAAGCCGGCTTCGGCGGACCGCTCAACGTGTTCGAGCTGATGAAGTCGATGATCGAAGCGGGCGCGGCCGGCGTGCATTTCGAGGACCAGCTGTCCTCCGAGAAGAAATGCGGGCATATGGGCGGCAAGGTGCTGCTGCCGACGGGGCAGGCGGTGCGCAACCTGATCGCCGCGCGGCTCGCGGCGGATGTCATGGGCGTCGATACGGTCGTGGTGGCCCGGACGGATGCGAACGCCGCCACGCTGCTAACGAGCGATTTTGACGAGAACGACAAGCCGTTCCTGACCGGACAGCGCTCGCCCGAAGGCTTCTTTTATGTAAAAGCGGGCCTGGAGCAGGCGATTTCGCGCGGCCTGGCGTATGCGCCGCATGCGGATCTGGTCTGGTGCGAGACGTCGGAGCCGAATCTGGAGGAAGCGCGGCGGTTCGCGGAAGCGATTCACGCCGTATATCCCGGCAAGCTGCTTGCCTACAACTGTTCGCCGTCCTTCAACTGGCGGAAAAAGCTCAGCGAGGAGCAGATTGCGAGCTTCCAGCAGCAGCTCGGCGAGATGGGCTACAAGTTCCAGTTCGTTACGCTAGCAGGCTTCCATGCCCTGAACCATAGCATGTTCACGCTGGCCCGCGGCTACAAGGAGCGCGGCATGGCCGCATACTCGGAGCTGCAGCAGGCGGAATTCGCCAGCGAGGCCGACGGCTACGAAGCGACCCGCCACCAGCGGGAGGTCGGCACCGGCTATTTCGATGAAATCACGCAGATCATCGCTGGCGGCAGCGCGACCACGACCGCGTTGACCGGCTCGACCGAAGAAGAGCAGTTTGCTTATTAACGGCGGAGGGAGCAGGACTATGAAAATCGTGAATGGGGCCGCCGGCATCGAGCGGATCGGCGGTCAGGAGATCGAAGCTTACGAGGAGATTCTGTCCCCGGACGCGCTTGCGTTCATCGCGAGGCTGGAAAGACTGTTCGGTCCGCAGCGCAACAAGCTGCTGCAGATGAGGGAAGAGCGGCAGGCGCGGATCGACGGGGGCGAGCTGCCGGACTTTAGGCCGGAGACGGCGCCGATTCGCAGCGGGGACTGGACGATCGCCGGGGTGCCGGACGATCTGCAGGATCGGCGGGTGGAAATTACGGGACCGGCGGGCGACCGCAAAATGGTGATCAATGCGCTGAACTCCGGCGCCAAAGCGTATATGGCGGATTTCGAGGATTCGAATTCGCCGACGTGGGCCAACACGATGCAAGGGCAGATCAATCTGCGGGACGCGGTGATCGGCACGATCTCGTACGAGAACGAGACGGGCAAAAAGTACGCGCTCGGCGGCTCGCCCGCGACGCTGATCGTCCGCCCGCGGGGCTGGCACCTGGAGGAGAAGCACGTGACGGTGGACGGCAATCCGGTGTCCGCGAGCCTGTTCGATTTCGGATTATTTTTGTTTCATAATGCGCAAGCTTTAATGGAAAAAGGAAGCGGCCCCTACTTTTACCTCCCGAAGCTGGAAAGCCATTTGGAGGCAAGGCTGTGGAACGAAGTGTTTACGTACGCGGAGAAGGAGCTGGGAATCAGGCACGGCACGATCAAGTCGACCGTCCTGGTCGAGACGATTCTGGCCGCGTTCGAGATGGATGAAATCCTGTATGAACTGCGGGAGCATATCGTCGGCCTGAACTGCGGACGGTGGGATTATATTTTCAGCTACATCAAGAAGCTGCGGAACCAGCCCGACGTGATACTGCCGGACCGCAGCCTAGTGACGATGGAAGCGCCGTTCATGAGAGCCTACTCGCTGCTTGCCGTCAAAACCTGCCACCGGCGCGGTGCGTTCTGCATCGGCGGGATGGCCGCCCAAATTCCGGTCAAGAACGATGAGGCCGCCAATGAAGCGGCGATCGCGAAGGTGCGCGCCGACAAGCTGCGGGAAGTTCGCGACGGGCATGACGGCACATGGGTCGCGCATCCGGCGCTCGTGCCCGTCGCCATGGAAGTGTTCGATGAGCGGATGCCGACGCCGAACCAGATTCACAAGCAGCTGGATGACTTGGAAATTACGGCGGCCGAGCTGCTCGAGATTCCTCGGGGGCCGATCACGGAGGCGGGCGTCCGGATGAACGTGAGCGTCGGCATCCGGTATCTCGAGGCCTGGCTGCGGGGCTCGGGCGCGGTGCCGATCCATCATCTGATGGAGGACGCGGCGACCGCGGAAATATCGAGGGCGCAGCTGTGGCAATGGATCAACCATCCGAGAGGCGTGCTCGAGAACGGGCGGAAGGTGACGGCCGAATGGGTGGATGCCGTGATCGGGGAAGAAGCGGACCGGATCAAGCAGGCGGAGCCGGACAGCTTCCGGCGGATGCATTGGGATCTGACCGTGAAGCTGTTCCGGCAAATGACCGTCACCGGCCGCTTCGAAGATTTCCTGACCAGCCGCTTTTACAGCTATTTGACTTAGAAACCAAAATCCAAATCATAAGGAGGCCATTACTATGCGATTAAATACGGGAACAATAGAGGAAACGCCGATCTTGGAAAGCTGCTTTGCGTGTGGAGAAAATGTGGGGGCGGCCGAGCCGGCCGGCCCGGTCGCTTTCTGCGCATCCTGCGCGGAGACGGCCGATCTGCCGATGTCGCACTATTTTCTGGCCCAGTATTATTACCGGTTCGCCGACTGACGCCGGATCTGCGCAAACCCCCTCGTATGAAAATGCTTCCTGTTATTATATAATGAGTGTAACAGGGTGTAACAGTTTCCTTTGAGGGGTTTGATACGATGGGTCCTCCGGAATTTGCGACCAAGCACGAGCAAATCATTCAGCACATTGAAGGCCTGAGCGTCGGAACCCGGATCTCTGTCCGCAAAATCGCGCAGGAGCTGGAAGTCAGCGAAGGCACGGCCTACCGGGCGATCAAGGACGCCGAGAACCGCGGCATCGTAAGCACGAAGGAAAGAACGGGCACCGTCCGGGTCGAGAAAAAGCAGCGCCTGCATATCGACAAGCTGACGTTCGAGGAGATCGTCAAGATGGTCGACGGCGAAGTGCTCGGCGGCGCCGCGGGCTTGCACAAAACGCTCAGCAAATTCGTGATCGGCGCGATGCAGCTCGAGGCGATGATCCGCTACATCGAGCCGGGCAATCTGCTGATCGTCGGCAACCGGACAAGGGCCCATCACAGCGCGCTGACGCTCGGCGCCGGCGTGCTGATTACCGGCGGCTTCGATACGACCGAGGACGTGAAGGAGCTGGCCGACGAGCTGGAGCTGCCGATCATCCGCAGCGGATACGACACGTTTACGGTTGCGGCGCTGATCAACCGGGCGATTTTCGACCGGGTCATCAAGAAGCAGATTTTGCTCGTCGGGGATATTCTCCGCCAGGATGTGACGGTCGCCTATCTGCATAAATCGGATACGGTCGACGATCTGCTGGCGAAGATCGAGGAGACGAACCATAACCGTTTCCCGGTGGTGGACGATTCGTTCAAGCCGGTCGGCATGATTACGACGAAGGATATTATCGGCGCCGCCGGCAGCCAGACGATCGACAAGCTCATGACGCGCAACCCGCATACGGTGACGCCGCAGACTTCGGTCGCGACGGCCGGCCATATGATGGTGTGGGAGGCGATCGAGCTGCTGCCCGTCATCGACGAGAAGGGCAAGCTGCATGGGGTGATCAGCCGCAAGGACGTGCTGAAGGCGATGCAGAACATCCAGATGCAGCCTCAGAACGGCGAAACGCTGGAGGACCAGATCTGGTCGGCCTTCGAGGAGCGGCGGGACGAGGAGGGCCGGTTGTACTACCATGGCGCGATTGCCGCGCACATGAGCAACCAGGTCGGCAACATGTCCGAAGGCATACTGGCGAGCCTGATCAGCCAGGTCGTCACGCGCACGATGAAGGAGCACCGGCGCGGCGATCTGCACATCGACAGCACGTCGGTGTACTACCTGGCGCCGGTCGAGATCGAGCAGAACGTCGACCTGTACCCGACGGTCATCGAGTCCAGCCGCAGGTTCTGCAAGGTGCTGGTCGAGGTGTCAACCGGCGGCAAACGCGTCGCCCAGGCGATGATCACAGCGCGGCTGTTCGATCAGGCTTGAGTGGTTTGGAGCGGCTGTCTCAAAGGTCTGAATAGGCCTGAGAGACGGTCCTTTTTTTCGTTAAAAGGAGTCCTTTGGCTAGCCCGGGATCGGAGCTCCTGCACGTTGCACAAAGGTGCGTGCTCTGAATAAGGTGCGTGCGCTGAACGAGCTGCTTGCGTTACAAGCAGACTGGATCTGGATAGAGAAGAAACTTCGCTAACAGTAAAGTTGATTCGCTATTTCCGGGCGATTTGCCCCAGTTACACGGCATAGTGAAGCAAGTTCTCTATTAACGAACCAAATACACTAATTAGTGAACTTTCTTCCTTAAACCCTGTAATGAGGCCTGACCACTATACGAATAGCGAAAACATTGCGTTATTAGCGCAATCTTTTCGCTATTCGCCTAATGATGGCTTACGTCCATTTTTGCTTGACCGGCTTTTTGGGTCCAAGAACTCCTTTGTGAGATGAGGGAATGCAGAAGAAAGACAGTACGGCGCAGGGCGTAAAAATACGCTCCTTTTGTCGTCTAGTTCAGTGAGCGGATCATGAGGGGCGGGGGCGTTACGATGGATGGGGCGCGCGGAGATCGTATCGGCGGCTTGCGGAAAGTCGACGGATTCGTTCCAGGGAAGGATTGAGGAGGTCAAAGCGAACCGTTTTGTGGTGGCATGACCGACGATGGGTGAACAAAGGGAAAAAGGGAGCCATAAATGACATCGGGTACGGCTGTCCCTATATGTGGAACGCATACCTGCCAAAGCGCGAACAAACGCCCCGCCGCGACAAGTTCGCAACTTGTCCGGCGAGGCGTTTTTGGCGATAGCCTAACGTTATTTCACGGCCCACATCGCTTCCATGTCCTCGAGGGATTTGCCCTTCGTTTCCGGGACGGAGCGCCAGGTGAAGAAGAAAGTGAACAGGGATGCAGCGCCGAAAATCCAGAATGTTATCGCAGGACCGGCGGATTCCAGCAAAGGCGGGAACATCTGGGATACGACGTAATCGCCTGTCCACAGCGCCATCGATGCGATGGCGATCGCGATGCCGCGGACGCGGTTCGGGAAAATCTCGGACAGCATGACCCAGACGACAGGTCCGAGCGAGATGGCAAACGCGGCTACATAGATCAGGATAAAGATCAGCACCAGCGGACCCGATGTCAGACCCGCCTGGAACGCGCTGCCGATCACGATCAGGGAAACGGTCATCAGAGCCGACCCGACGAGCAGCAGCGCCTTGCGTCCTACTTTATCGATGAGCCAAACGGCGAGAATGGTGAACAGGAAGTTGATCAGGCCGATCAGCACCGTTTGCGTCAGCGATGAATCCGTTCCTGCGCCCATTTCTTTGAAAATTTCCGGGGCATAATACATGATGGCGTTAATGCCGGTCACATGCTGCAGGACAGCGAGCATGACGCCTACAAACAGCGCCCCCCGCATGCCGGGCGCAAACAATAGCTTCATGGAGCCGGATTGCCGTTCCTGCTTGAACGACTCCTTGATTTCCAGCACCTCCTGCTTGGCCGCTTCCTCGCCGTGAATCCGCAGCAGAATCGGCAGTGCTTTTACGGCTTGTCCCTGCTTGATCAGCCATCTCGGGCTTTCCGGAATCAAGAACAACAGGGTGAAGAACAGCAGACCCGGAACGGCGCCGACCGCGAACATCCAACGCCACGCGGTGGATACGTCCCACGCGTCATCGCCCATGCCGGCAATCCACATGTTCAGGAAATAGACGAGGAAGATGCCGGATACGATCGCGAACTGGTTGAGCGCGACCAGTCTGCCGCGGAATTTCGCGGGTGCGATCTCCGCATTGTACAGCGGGCACAGGGTCGATGTAATCCCGATGCCGAGGCCGCCGATTATGCGTGCGATGATGAATCCTGTGAACGTGGCAGGAATGGCGGAGCCGATCGAGCCGATGATGAACAGGAGCGCCGCGGCGATCAGCACCTTTTTGCGGCCGAATTTCTCGCTGAGGATGCCGGATAATCCGGCGCCGGCAATACAGCCGACAATCAGGCTGGATACGGCCCAGCCGACCTGCATCTTGCTGAGCGCAAACTTCAGTTCCATGAATCCGATCGCGCCCGAAACGACCGCGATGTCAAAGCCGAACAATAATCCGCCGAGAGCGGCGACGACGGACACAAGCGTAACGAACGTCATATTGATTTTTGCAGGCTGCTGCGCTTCCGCAACCGGTGCGTGCTGCTTCAAAACGACTGCCATTGGTATGCTCTCCCTTCCAGCATTTCATACCGGTTACCGGTTTGTCTCCAGCATTATAACATCCGAAGCGGCAGGAAAAGCCGGCAATCAACAGCACATATCCGTGTTGTTGCAGCACTTAATTATCCTCAGCCCCGCAGGCGGATCGATCGTGCGGGAACTAGCATTTTATTTGTGCGCGCACCACAAAAAAGTCCATGCCGTCCCGGGCATGGACTTCTGTCGTTTGCTCCTCTCGCTATCGGGCTTGGCCGCGGTATTCGGAAGGGGAAACGCCGGTTATTTTCTTGAACACGCGGCTGAAATAATTCGGATCCTTGTAGCCGACCGCGAAGCAGACCTCCTTCAGGCTCAGACGGTCCGAAGCGATCAGCGATTTCGCCATGTCGATGCGCAGGCGGGTGACGAAATCGATGAACGTTTCACCGACCTGTTGCTTGAATACTTTGCTGAAATAATGGGGGTTGAGGTGCACGAAGTCCGCCACTTCCTCAAGCGACACTTCTTCCGTGAATCGTTCCCGGATATACTGTTGGGCGCGGTCAAGCACGGTCACTGTCTGCTGCTCCCGTTCCTCGCGGATGCGCTGCAGAGCCGACACGACATAGGATTGGTGCTCCGTTCCGATGCCCGCTGACGACGCCTTTTGCTCCGCCGCTCGCGCGCCGGCAGCGGCAGCCGGGCCGCTCCGTCCGTTTTTGAGCTCTTCGAAATGGCACACCCGGCCGCCCTGATCGGAGCATGAGGAAGCGAACACTGCCTCGAAGTACGATTTGCGCAGCCCGTCCGCGCCGCTCCGTACGGAGCCGATGCCGACCGACACCGCGGCTTCCAGCTGCCGTTCCGTCAGCGCGCACAGCATTTGTCCGTACCGCTTCGTCTCTTCCCGCCACTCATCGTCCTTGACGGCGGGATTTTTCCGCATGAAAATCGCCATATGCCGTTCAATCGCCGAGCTGACGATGCAGATAGACCCGTGCGTTTTGGCGAAGCCGCGGATCGCATCGTATATTTTTTTCTGGTCGGCCGGATCCGACTGCTTCGGGAAGGCGATGACGAACGCGCTGCCCCGGTCGAGCGGGAAGTCCAGCCATTCGGCCAGTTGGCCGGCGTCCGCGTCCATCACGGAGTCGATCATCAGCATCATGGACAGCTCATTCTCGACGAGCGGCTGCAATTGCGACAATTTGTCCTTGAGCTCGAGCTCGTCGGTGCGCTTGCGCCTTTCCTGCTCCAGCTCCTCAACCAGCTGATTCAACGCGGCAACCACCTGCTCCCGCTTGGCGGGCTTCAGGATGTATTCTTTTACACCGAGCGAAACCGCCTCTTTGGCATATGCAAAATAATCGTAAGCCGTCACCAGCACCAGCTTCGTTTCGGGCAGCCGGGCCTTGATGTCGCGCAGCGCCTCCAGACCCTTGATGCCCGGCATATTGACGTCCATAAACACGATATGAGGGCGGAATTCCTCCGCGCGTTCGATGGCCGCCCGCCCGTTCTCGGCATGGATGATCTGAAACGTATCCGGCATCATCCGCTGCACGATCCATTCCAGGCCTTCCCTTTCCAGCGCCTCGTCATCCGCGATCAACAGCCGGTACATGGGTTTGCTCGCCCTCCTTTCCTGCGGGGATCACGATCGTGACCGTCGTGCCTTCGCCCGGCACGCTGGCGATGTCCACCAGGTCGCCGCGTCCGTAAAACAACTGCAGCCGCTTGAACACATTGCGCGTGCCGAGTCCGGTCGACTGCGATTGCTCTTTGCCGGGTTCGGCTTCCAGCCGCAAAAGCGCAAGCCGCGCTTCCTCGCTCATCCCGGCGCCGTTATCGGCGATCCGGATAAGGACACCTTTCCCGGCGCGCTTGATCTCAAGCCGGATCACCGCGCCTTCCTCGCGGCCCGCGATGCCGTGTACGAACGCATTCTCCACGATCGGCTGCAGCGTGAGCGACGGAATCGCCTCCTGCAGGGCGGACTCGTCGATGTCCAGTTCAAGGCGGATGCGGTCGCGGAAGCGGGCCTGCTGGATCGCAAAATATTCCTTTACGTGCTCCAGCTCGCTCCGCAGCGTGACCGGCGCGTCGAGCTTGCGCAAATTGTACCGCATCAAGTTCGACATCGACACGATCAGATCGCTTGTTTTCTCCGCGCCTTCGAGCAGCGCCAGCTTGGACAGCACGTTCAGCGTATTGAACAGAAAATGCGGATTGATCTGGCTTTGCAATGCCTTCAGCTCCAGCTCCTTGACGAGCCGATCCTTCTCCAGGCTTTCCTTGTCGCGTTCGATCAATTGCTTGAGCTCCGCCGACATCCGCTCGAAGGCATCGGACAGGATGCCGAGCTCGTCATTGGAGCGCGGCGCCGGTTCGACCGAAAGGTTGCCCTTGGACATCTGCCTGGCCGTGCGGACCAGCCGGCTTACCGGTCCCGTAATGCTGCGGGAAATCCAGACGGCCAGCACGACGCTCAGCACCGTGTTGAGCACGAAGACGGCCGCTCCCAAACGGTTCATCCGCTCATTCTCCCCCTGGATCCGCCGGAACAGCGGCTGGTACCGGCTGAGCTCCAGATCGACGAGGCGCTGGCCTTCCTCCCGGATATAAGCGGTCGTCTTCTCGGCATCCTCGTAAAGGGCGAGCGCGGAGCGCGGGTCTCCCGCCGACGCCGATTCCCATGCGGCCGAAGCCTGTTCGGAGAACGTGTCCAGCATATTGGTGTAGCTGCGAAGCGACGCGGCGGGGAGAGAGGCGCTGCTTGCGGCGGCCAGTGCCGCTCGCAGCCCGCGCAGTCTCGTGAGGGCTGCGTCGAATGCCGGGCTTGCCGCAGGGCTTTCTTCCGGATCGAGCAGGAAGGCGTACAACAGCCGCAGATTGTCATCCGCCGTGCCGGCAGCCTGCTTGTACAGCAGCATTCGTTCCGTCATCGATTCATAGCTGTACTGCACCGTTTGCGCGCTCATGAACAGGAAATAGGTCACCGAATTGACGAGCAGCACGAGCAGCGGGATAAAAAGCAGCAGCTTTCTGCGGATCGTCATGGGCAGCGCTCTCCGTTCCCATTCCCGGTGCCGGTCGCGCCGCGGTCCAGCACCTTGATCGCCGTAAAATGCTGCGGCTGCGGCTGCCGGCCCTCCTTATAGCCGGAGAAAAGCGACACCGCCTGGTAGCCCATTTCATAAGGATACTGCACGATGGACGATTCGATTCGGCAGCCGGCTATCGCCTCCACCGTATCCGCCACGTCGTCGAACGCATAAATGCGCACGTCCTGCCGGTTCATCCGGCCCGCGGCTTCCAGTATGCCCACACCGTCCAGCGAGCTGAAGCCGACCATATATCGCACACGCGGGTATCGGGTTAAAATGTCCTCCGCCTCTTGCGCAGCCTGCAGGCGCGAAATTTCGGAGGAGCGCACATCGACGACCGACAATCCCGGATATTCGTCGATGACGGCCCGGAAGCCGGCCAGCCGCAGCCGCTGGTTCTCCGCCTGCTCCGTGCCGATCAGCACGCCGATGCCGCCTTGTCCGCGGGCGGCTTGGGCGACAAGCTCGCCCATCTTTTTCCCCGCTGCCAGGTTGTCCGTGCCGACATAAGCCAGCCGGCGGCTGCCCGGCTCGTCCGTATCGACGGCGATGACCGCTATGCCCTGGCTGACCGCTTCATCGATCAGTTCCCGGTAGCTGGGGTCGTTGATGCCTTGCAGCAGGATCGCGTCGGGCTTGGCCGCGATCGACTTCTCCAGCAGCCGGATCTGCTCGCCGGGATTGATCCGGAACGGGCCGATATATTCGAGGTGGAAGCCGTATCGGCGGGAGGCGTCCCGGGCGCCCTGCTCGAGGGAGCGCCAGAACGGATTGTCCAGCTCCTGCGAGATCAGCACGACATAGGCCGCGGGGTCTTGGCCGTTGCCGGCTGCGTTTTGCGGATGCACGAGCTCCCGGATACGCAGCGTCGAGAATAAAAACTGAAGAAGCAGAAAAACAAATAATAGGAAAAGGAGGACGATTCCCAGGTTCCATTTGCGGTTCGACATGCGCAGCCTCCTTCATCCGACAGCTTAGGCCCATTATACATGCAGCTTGTTGACTTTTCCAACTGTATAAGTTATGATTACAGTATAAAATGTAATAGATAAAGTTACAGATTATAGAAACGGTGGTGAAATCAACATGAACGTCAACATAGCGGAATGGGTGCAAGGCAATACGGGCAAGGGCGAGCTGATTCACGGCTATGTCGAATCCGTCGATTCGGAGAAGGGGATCTTGAAGGTTCATGTGGTCGCCTCCGATAACGAAGAAGCCGTCGGAACGGCGGTATATATGCTCTCCAGTTGGGTGAAGGCGCTGCAGGATACCTCGATCAAGGAGGAGCAGCAGCTGAGAATGCTGATTGATCTGGCTTTGGAGACGGACGATGAGGCCTGGTTTATGGAGCTGACCGGTCAATTGAAGGGCCTGCGGAAGACCGCCGCCGCTCCCGATCGCGGCATCGATAAGAATCCCCGCCTGTCGCGGATATTCGGTTTGAAATAAGGAAGGGATGATCGGTTCCGCACGACGGAAGGACTGCCGCGGCAGTCCTTCTTTGCGTTGCGGAAATGGTACTGGCTGAAACCGGCATTAAATGCGGCGGAGGCGCTCTGGTGGAGACGGCCCGGATGGTGCGTTTTGGCGAGGAATGGGCAGACATTCGACGCGCATTTTTACCTCCGGGCAGTAGCGGATTTCTGGGCACCGGAATATGTTGTCGTTAGCGGGATCGAAGAATGGCGGAACTAACCCGTTCGGCGACCGGTTTCCGGAAGTGCCTACTACCAATTAACGGAGGTTTACAAAATGAGTGAGTTTCAAAACGAGCTGCAGCAGTTGAAGGTGTCGGATTTCAAGGCGGGCGAGTACACGCCCGCGGCGGCTCAAGGCCAAAACCCGGCGGCGGATTCGAGGCTTTGTATCGGGTTCTGTGTCGGCTTCTGCGGTGGCTTCGGCCGTTGCGGCGGCTTCTGCGGGGGGTTCTGCGGTGGCTTCTGTGGCGGTTTTTGCGGCGGTTTCTGCGGCCGTTGCGGCGGTTTCTGCGGCGGTTTTTGCGGCGGTTGCGGCCGCTGCGGCGGCCACTAGCTTTCATAAATTCAGCAAACGGTTTGTAAAGACCGAATACTGCTGCCCCTGCCCCCGGTCACCGGGAGGCGGGGGTTTTGTTTTGCGCGGTGGCATGATGGACAAATCGCACGACATACGATTGGAAGGAAAGGAACGCGATTGAAATCGGGTTAAGCGAAGGAGGCGGTATCGTTTGAATCCTTCCATGCGCCTGAAGGTGAACGGAGATACGTTTTTTCTCCCGGAGCCGGGCGTCGGCGTGTTTTTTCGGAATAATACCGGCTCGTTCCGGATGGAAGGCGGTACGATCAATCAATGGGTCGACAAGCTGATGCCGATGCTCGACGGCAAGCATACGCTTGGCGCCTTGACGGAGGGCCTGCCGGACGAATACCGTGACCGTGTGTTCGAGATCGCGGAGCATCTGCACCGGAACGGCTTTGTGCGCGATGTGAGCCAAGACCCGCCTTATCGGCTGCCGGATGCCGTGCTGCGGAAGTATGCCCCGCAGATCGAGCTGTTGGACAGCTTCGGAGGCGCGGGGGGCTATCGTTTTCAAGCGTATCGCCGGGCTAATGTGCTTGCTGTCGGAGCCGGCCCGATGTTCGTGTCGCTGGTGCGGGCATTGCTGGAATCCGGACTGCCGAAGCTCAACATGCTGATTGCCCGCGGCTCGCCGGCCGACCGAAGGCGGATCGCGGAGCTGTCGGCCGCTGCACGCGAAGAGGACGAAGAGGTAGCGTCGGAGGAACTGACGCTACCCGCGGGGAGCGAGCCTTGCTGGAGCGAAATCATCCGGCCTTACGACGCGGTATTGTATGTGCGGGCGCCGCAGCCGCTGTCTGACTCGCCGTCATGGCGGCAAAGTTTCGAGGAACTGCGGGCGATTCATGCGGCGTGCAGGTCGGAAGCGAAAATGCTGCTGCCGGCCCTGTGCCTGCCGAACGCCGGCCTGGCCGGACCGCTGGTGCACCCCGAATCGAACGGGTGCTGGGAATCGGCGTGGCGCCGGCTGCACCGTTCCGCGCTGCCGCAGGATCCGCAGCCGCCGGCCCGTTCGGGCACGGCGGACGCCCTGCTCGCGAATGTGGTTGTGTTTCAATTATTCAAGGCGTTGAGCGGCTTCAAGGAAGGCGAATTGACGGGCCGGTTGTTCGTGCTTGATCCGGAGACGCTTGAAGGAAGCTGGCATTCGTTTGTCCCGCATCCGTCGGTCAGCCGCACGAATCGCGCCGAGCCCGCGGCGGAGCTCGACCCGGAAGCGGCGGAAGCTTCGGGCGGACCGCCGCAGGCGGAGTTGTTCGATTTCTTCAGCCGGTTGACGTCCTCCGTAACGGGCATTCTTCACAGCTGGGACGAGAAGGACCTGAAGCAGCTGCCGCTTGCGCAGTGCGGCGTCCAGACGGCCGATCCGCTGTCGGACGGACCGTCGGAGCTGCTGCCCGAAATCATCTGCGCGGCATTGACCCACGAAGAAGCGCGCAGAGAGGCGGGGCTGGCCGGGGTCGAAGCCTATCTGTCGCGGTTGACCGGCGCTCCCGCGGTCGGGGCAGGCGCTACGGCGGCGGAAGCATCGGCAAGAGCGCTGCGGAAGCTGTTGACCCGAACCGCAGCCTTCCGGTTTGCGGGCGGCAAGCCTTTCGTGTACCGTTTGCGGCCGGGCGAGATCGAGGATGAACGCTGCAAGTATTATATACGCGCGTTGACCGCGCTTCGGGGTGCGCCGGCGTTTGCGGCGGGCGAGGTTGTGTCGGGCTTTCCGGTGCTGTGGGTCGGCACGGAGGGGGACGGCTGGTTCGGCAGCGCGGGGTTGAACCGGACAACGGCGCTTTGCGCGGCGTTGGAGCTGGCGCTGCTGAAAGCCCAGAACGGCTTGTCCTGCATCCGCGACACGGCGCATGGACTGGAGGCCGCGAACGTCCTGTACGCGGACGGGCAAACGCGAAGCGCGGCGATTGCCCGGGAGCCGTCTCCCGAGACTGCCTTGCAGGACGCCCTGCACGTGCTGAGACGGAGCGGCAAACGGCTGGTCGTCACCGAACCGGCGGCGGAACCCTTCTGGAGGGAAGGCCCGATTCGCGTCGTCCGCGTATCGCTGCGAGAGGAGGAGGTGCGGTGAGCGCGGCGATCATCGTATATGGAAGCGGGCAGCTTGCGGAGCTTGTATGCGGGGAGCTGTCAGGGGAATACAGGCTTCTCCGCGCAGGCATGGACGCGGACGAGGGCGCGATAGGCGCGGGCAGGGGTATGGAGGCCGGCCCGACGGGCGCGGGCACGGACGTGAAAACCGACCTGGTGGGCGCGGGCATGGATGTGAAAGCCGACCCGGTGCGCGCCGTCCTTGGCTTGGTGCTGGACGACGGCTGTCATCCCCTTGAGCAGGAGGCGGCGGAAGCGGCCATGCGGCGTGACGGCATCCCTTCGCTGCGGGGATTCGTTTCGTTCGGCGAATGCGTGGTCGGTCCATTCGTACGGCCCAGCTCGCACGGCTGTTCGCGATGCGCGGACCGGCGCCGATTGATGGCGGGACGCGACCGCAAGGAAATGTGGGCGCTTCAGCAGAGAGCGGCGGAGGCCGGCGGAACCGGGCGCGATGCCTGGTCCTCCCGCAACGGGCTGCGCCAGGCGGCGCTTCTGCTCGCGGCTGAAACGAGGGAAGCGTTGAACGGCGGCGGCAATCCCCTGACGGAACGGCATTTGCTGCTGGTCAATCTGCAAACGTTGAGCGTATCGCGGCACCTTTTTCTGCCGGATCCCCAGTGTCCCGTGTGCGGCGGGCTGCCCGACGATTCGCCGTCCGCGGCCGTCGTCGCCCTTCAGCCCAGCCCCAAAATCGGCCCGGACAGCTACCGCTGCCGTTCGATGGCGGAACTGAAGCAGGCGCTGTCGAGGGATTATCTGGATTACCGGACGGGTTTCCTGAACGGCAAAATGCGCGATCTGGTTTCTCCTTTCGCGGACGCCAGCGTGAATTTGCCTTTGTTCCATGGGGATGAAGCGACAGCCGGAAGAACCCATTCCTACGCGATGAGCGAGGCGACGGCCATTCTCGAAGGGCTGGAAAGGCATTGCGGCATGTCTCCCCGCGGCAAGCGCACGGTCGTGCGCGGCAGCTACCGCGAACTGGAGAAGGATGCCCTGAATCCGCTGCGCGTCGGCGTGCATGCGAGGGAGCAATACGACAGACCGGACTTTCCGTTCCGCCCGTTTGACCCCGAAGGGCCCCTCGATTGGGTATGGGGTTATTCTTTTCTGCAATCGCGCCCCATTCTCGTACCGGAGAGGCTGGCTTACTACAGCATGGGCTGCGGCGGCGGCTTCGTCTATGAAACCTCGAACGGCTGCGCTTTGGGAGGAAGTCTGGAGGAGGCCGTATTGTACGGCATTCTGGAGGTGGTGGAGCGGGACGCCTTCCTGTTGGCGTGGTATGCGCGGCTTCCCCTTCCGCGGCTCGACCCTTATTCAGCGGGCGATCAGGAGCTGTCGTTGATGCTCGACAGGCTCGAGACGATATCCGGGTATGAGACGCTGCTGTTCAACGCAACGATGGAGCACGGCATCCCAAGCGTATGGGCGATGGCCAAAAATAAAAGCGCCCGCGGCGTGAATCTGGTTTGCGCGGCGGGGGCCCATCCGGATCCGGTGCGGGCGGTGAAAAGCGCCGTTCACGAGCTCGCCGGGATGCTGATGACGCTCGGCGACAAATTCGAGGCGCAGCGGGATGAATATGAACGGATGCTCGACGATCCGTCGCGGGTCCGCCGTATGGAGGACCATTCGATGCTGTATGCCTTGCCACAGGCGGAAGCGCGGCTCGGCTTTCTGCTGGACCGGGGCGGAAGCCGGGACCCGGGGGCGCAAACGTTTCAGGAGTCGTTCAAGCCGCAGTCGAAACACAGCGATCTGACTGATCACTTAAAAGAATCGCTTGACGTGTTCCGGGGGCTGGGGCGCGAGGTGATTGTCGTGAACCAGTCGACGCCGGAAACGCTGCGCAACGGTCTGCACTGCGTGAAGGTGCTGATTCCGGGCATGCTGCCGATGACCTTCGGCCATCATTTTGCGCGTTTGGCCGGACTGGAAAGGGTGTTCAGGGTTCCGATGCAGCTTGGTTACGCCAAAGAGCTCCTGAAGCCGGAGGAGCTCAATCCCCACCCGCATCCGTTTCCATAAACCATGGCGGGGGAGGAGTTCGATTGAACCTGGACGAATTCATTCGGTGCTTGCATGTTCAAACCGATCGGGCGAGGCCTCCGGGTTGGGAGACGGATTGGGCGGAAGCGCCGCTGCCGTATAAGCTTTATCGCAATCGGCCCGTCTTTCCTTTTGCTTCCGAGGTCCCGCTCAAGCTCGGGGAAAAAGAGGCGCCCGCCAAGCCCGATACGGCGGCAATCGGCCATCTGCTGTGGTACTCCTACGGACTCGCCCGGGTGTCCCAATCCGTTGCGGCGGCGGAGGAGCTGCGGCAAGGGATCGTCCCTGCGCATTTGTTCCGCCGCTTCGCGGCTTCCGGAGGGGGCCTGTATCCGAACGAATTGTACATTTATCTCCGGAGCGGCGAATGGCCGCGGGGGGTCTACCACTACGATGCCGCGCACCACCGGCTGGCGATGCTGCGCGAAGGAGACTTCGACGAATACGCCGCCCGGGCGCTCGGCGGCCGCGGCGATCTGTCGGGCTGCTTCGGCGTCGTCTTCGTATCCGTCATGTTCCGGAAAAACTTTTATAAATATCATAACTTCTCCTACCGCCTGCAGGGGATGGACACCGGCCTGCTGCTCGGTCAGCTGCTGGAGGCAGCCCGGCGGCTCGGTTTCTCGGCCAAGGTGTGCTATCAATTCCTCGACCGGGCGGTGAACCATCTGATTGGGCTGTCGGAGGACGAAGAAAGCGTATATGCGGTCATCCCGCTGTCGGCAACACCGTTGCCGTCATGGCCGGGCGGCCGCGGCGGAGACGGGGGCGGGACGACCGCCGGCGAGCTGTGCCGGGAGCTTCCCGCCGTCCGGCATGAGCAATATGTCCGGTCGCGCCGGACGTCCGAATATCCGATGCTGCTCCGGATGAACGAGGCGTGCATGCAGGAATCCGCCCGCGATTTCCGGGAGCTCGGCGGCGCTCCGAGCGTTTCAGCCGCCGACGGCAAGAAATCCGTGGTGCCGCTGCCATATGCGGGAGAGCGGGCCTTCGATTTTGCGTCCGTCTGCCGCAGCCGCTATTCGCCCGAGCATGAGTTTGTGCTCGGCGAGGTAAGCCGGCCGAAGCTGGCCGCCCTGTTACAGGAAATGGCGGCTGCATCCGCTTATGACAACGATCTGGCTCCGCCGCTGCCGCCGCATCATTCCGCCAAGCACGAGCCTCGTGAGCCTCGCATTTCGGTGTACGGCTGCTTTTACAACGTCGAGGGCCTTCCGGACGGCGCATACCGCTACGAACCGGGCGCACACGGGCTGCGGCCGGTGCTCGCCGGAGACCTGCGCCGCCGTCTGCAGCGGGCCATGACGCTGGATAATGTGAATTTGTCGCAGGTTCCTCTGTGCTTCCATCTCGCAGGAGACGCGGACCATCTTAACGGCGAGCTTGGGTACAGAGGCTACCGCATCCAGCAGATGGAGGCCGGCATGCTGGTGCAGCGATTATTGCTGGCAGCCGCGGCGGCGGGCTTCGGGGGCCGGCCTCTTTTCGGCTACGATGCCCGCATGTGCGATGAGCTTTATTCGTTGCCGGCGGCGGGGGAAACGAGCCTGATCCAAATACCGGTCGGTCCCTATCGCCCGCGCGCGAGGCAGGAGGCGGGTTTGCACCGTTAATGGCTAGCCGCCGGCAAGTGGTGCCGCATGATGCGATGCGGCAGTCCCGGGCCGGCGGCTCGCTGTTCAGTGTTTGTTCAGGGAACCGGAATAAGATGGAACCAGCCGTATGGGGTCGACCGGAGTAGTTCTTTGGTACTAGTCCTCCTGATATCGTTCCCTTAATGTCCCAATCCGGGCCGAACCGGCCCGAAATGCCGCAAGTTTGCTCTATTATTGAAAAAATCTAATCATTTTATAACATTTTTTCTGTATAATAGCCGATAAACATGATATAACAGGAAGTAGTCCTTAAGGATCAGGCGAGCCGGCTTCGGATCGGTTGCGGAAAGAAGGGAACAGCATGAATATTTTGGTTACGGGGGGCGCGGGCTTTATCGCCTCGCATATTGTGGACGCGCTTATTGAGCAAGGACATACGGTGGTTGCAGTCGACAATTTGTCAACGGGATCGGTGGAAAATGTCGACAAACGCGCGCGTTTCTATCCGATCGGTATTATGGATGACGCCTTGGAGGATGTTTTTTCCGTATTCCAGCCGGAAATCGTGATTCATCACGCCGCGCAGGTCGCCGTCCATGCCTCCATGCTCCATCCTAAATTCGACGCGCACACGAATATCGTCGGAACTTTGAATGTGCTTGAACGATGTGTCGAACACAAGGTCCGCAAATTCATTTATGCATCGTCGGCAGCCGTATACGGCATCCCGGTCTCGCTGCCGATTCGTGAGGATCATCCGATCGAGCCGATCAACGGCTACGGCATCTCGAAATACACTCCGGAAGCGTATATCCGATTGTTCGCACAGCAGCACGGGCTGGATTATACGATTCTGCGATACGCCAACGTGTACGGCGAACGGCAGAGCGCCGAAGGGGAGGCGGGCGTGGTCTCTATTTTTATCGATAGATTGCTGCAAGGAAAAGTCTCTGAAATTTACGGCGACGGCGAGCAGACGCGTGATTTCGTCTATGTAAGAGACGTGGTTGAGGCGAACCTGAGAGCTTTGGAGGCTGGAAGCCGCCAGATCATCAATATCGGCACGAACAAGCAAATAAGCGTCAATGAATTGTACAAGCTGCTTTGCGCCTTGACCGGGCGACAGCTTGAAGCCGTCAGAAATCCGGAAAGACCGGGCGATATCCGTCACAGCCGTCTGGACAACACGCACGCTGCGGCGGTACTCGGATGGAGACCGCAGACGCCGATCGAGGAAGGGCTCGCGCGAACCGTCAGTTACGCTATCGGCCGTGCGGCGGCTGACCGGCAAGTCGGATACGATTCTCTTTCCGTGCCTACCGGTCTGCGCCGTTTACAGTGAGGCTGCTTAGCGAATATTGTCCGTCAGTCCTTCTGCCCGAGACGGCAAAGTATAAAGTTTCATTATGACTTATCCCAAAAAAGGAGAGTTCTTGCGATGCCGCGTCTTGATATGCAATGTCGTCCCCGCAAAATGAAGGAAATTGTATTTCAATCCATGCCCCCGGATACGATCCTCTTGAACTTGGACAATGGTTATTACTATAGCACCAATCATATCGGGGCGGACGTGTGGGAACGCTGCAACGGCGAGAATAGCCTTGCCTGGATCGTGTCCGACATCCTTTCGCTCTACGATGCGCCGAAAGAAGCGGAAGACGACATCTTGAGCTTTGTTCGTGACATGGTAGAGGAAAAGCTGCTTTCGGTCGATGCGCAATCGTAACTCGTCGAGTGACTTGGCAGTTTGGACGCGAGTCGTCTGTGCGGCAGTATTGATTTGGGTTGTATTGCCGTTCGTTAAGCTTCCGCGATTGTTGAACTGGATCGAATCCAGGCAGCGGCACGCCGCTTTGCCCGAGGCCGAGCTGCAGCAGTGGGTCGATACGGTCGTCAAGGTCGTGAAACTCCGGTATTTCGTTATTCGCAGCAACTGTCTCAAGAAGAGTCTATTGATGTATTACTTCTTGCTTCGGTTCGGCGTCAAGAACGCAACGATTCATATCGGCGTATGCAAGACAAACGTCAAGCTGGAAGGTCACGCTTGGCTTACCGTCGACGGGAACGTATTTCTAGATACGGAAGAATTCGTGGAAAAATATAAAGTCATTTACGCTTCGGGAGTTAACTGATGCAGAATACGATCATGTATACGAAATATTTCGAGATTGGGCACGTAACCTTCTCCATTGTCTCTGGAAGTTTACCGCTGCTTGATGCGATCGGTGGATGGTTGGACGATTTCGAAGTCACCGCGCACCGCGGTTCTTCGCACTCCATTCAGGTTGAGCTCCACGCCGTGGAACAGGATCAACCGCTTCCCGTCAAGCCTCCTGCGGAGGCCGTGCTCGTTCATGAAAGCAACGAAGCCAAGTACTACACACATAACAACCAATGGATCGTAGAAGGGAAGAAGACTGGCATCTCAATGGTTGACCGATCCCGTCTCAACATCGTTGCTTATGTGCATCCTGCGTATCTCCTGGAGTCGCTGTGGAATCTTGAAAATTTCATGCATCCCCTGGTCGAGTTGATGCGGCAACAAGGGCTCTATATCTGTCACTCCGCCGGCGTCAGCTTGGAAGGCTGCGGTCTTCTTCTCGCGGGGAAGTCCGGACAGGGGAAATCTACATTGTCCGTCGATTTGCTGAACAATGGCTTTTCGTTCCTCGCGGACGATCGCGTGTTCCTGCGGGAAGCTGACGGCGGCTTCGAGATGATCGGGTTTTACGAGCCCGTAAAACTGTTTGCCTCGAATATCTCGCATATTCCTGGGCTCCATCAGAGCGATGTATTCAAAGCCTCGAGTTCGGACAGGAAAAATGATGTAGACATGAGACTGTATTACCCGGAAACCATGAAACGCTCAAGCGAGTTGAAGGGGGTTGTATTTCCTGTTTGGTCGCCGGGACAGAAGAGTCGGATCGAATCGGTGGGACCCGGCAAGGCGCTCTTGGAGCTGCTTCCGCTTACGCTGGTATGCTTCGATCGCGACACAAGCAAAGCGCATTTTGATGTCCTGGCCAAGCTGGTTCAGCTCCCTGCGGTCAAACTGATAATGGGCGGCGATCGGGAGAATTGGCATAAGGTCGTGCTGGAATTCATTGCGCGTATTCGGGGGAACTGACATGGAAGAGCGTATGCGGAAGCCTCTGCTGCGGTATATTGAGGCCCAAAGCCGGATCGATTATGCGGCAATGGATGAAGAAAGCAAACAAATCATTCGTGAAGTCGGCGTCCGCAACATGTTCATCCAGAACAGGCTGTCCGAACTGATGCAGCGTCTGGACGCGGAGGGAATCCCTTCGATCGTGCTGAAGGGGGCGCACCTCATCCAAAACACGTACCCATTCGGAATCCGTCCGATTGAGGATATCGATATCCTGATCGATATTCTCGACTTTGACAAAGCGGAACAAATTTTACATGGCATGGGGTATGGGGTTTGTGACGTTGGAATCGGCCGGTGGGCGAATTTCACCCTGTCAAACAAAATCACGTATTCGACGCGGACGCAACCCGTCATTCCGATTGATGTTCATTTTACGCTGGGTCCGTATCCCTATCTCGGTGCCTTAAAGCGCAAGCTGTTGTTCGAAAACACGGAATCGTTGGAAACGCAGAACGGGGAACGGATTACCGTATTGCAACCGGAAGTGCTGTTGATTCATATGTGTCTCCACTTGTTCCAGCATCACTTCGAGGACTGGCAGGTATCCTGCTGCGACATCGTTGCGGTGATCCGCCAGCATCATGCACGCATCGACTGGAAGAAGTTTGAGCGCATGGCCGAAGCCCATCGCCTTCGTCTTCCGGTCGCATACAGTTTGCAGAAAGCTTGTGAGCTGGCGGACATGAAAATCCCCGTCACATGGCTTCATAGGGACGGGGAGGCAGAGGCTGGTTATTATGAAAAATGGGTGTTCCGTTCCAGCGCCGCACAGCGGCACGGGTTTGACCGGTTCTTTATTCAATACGTTACAACGCCGGGAATCGTCTTGAAGTTGAAATGTGCTTTGCAAATGATTTACCCCGGCAATTTGTTTTTGAAACTGCATTACCAAGGCAGCTATCTCAAATATATGGTTTCGGCATCAAAAATTGCCTTTAAAGGGATAACGGCAATCTTCATAAAACGATAAATGATGTGATGAAGCAAGCTTGGCTTAGCTTAGCGACCTAAGCCTCCGTTACCATTGCCGTTTCCGTTGTTGCCGCGTCCGCCATTGCCGCCGCCTTGGGAATTGCCTTTAGGCTTATCGTTTCCGTTGTTGCCGCCGATGTTGCCGCTGCCCAGGCTGCTTAATGTAACTTCCCGCAATTGTGCGTGTTTGGTAAGAACTGGTTTCTCGTACACGAGTTTCTCGTTGGTCATAGTGATTTCAACCTCCCGTATTAGTATTAATTGGTTCGATCATACCAATTTTAATAGGACTTTTCAACCATCTTTTGTAAAGCTTCTTGGACTTTGAGAACATGGAGCTCTCCGTTTCGGATAAACAGCACCTTATTGGTACCCGCAAGATTTCGTGATTTGTGGGTAATCAGAAGCACGATGCGGTCTTTTCCAAGCGTACGAATGGAGTCGAGGATTTCTTGCTCGGTTTCTTCATCCAACGAAGCCGTGGCTTCATCGAAAATTAATATATATGGATTTTCCAGGAGCGCTCTGGCGATGAGAATTCTCTTTCTCTGTCCTCCCGACAACCGCTCGCCATACTGTCCGACGACGGTGTCGAAACCCTGATCCAACTTCCTTGTGAAATCGTCTACGCAAGCCAGTCGGCAAGCCTGCTCGAATTGACGCTCCGAGATGCCGGCCCTTCCCAAGACGATGTTGTCTCTAATCGAGGTGTTAAATAAGTGATCTTCCTGAGGGATGATGCCGAAGTGCTTTCTGAAGCTGTCCAGGCGGAAATTCTTGATGTCCGTTCCATCGGCTTCGATCCTGCCTTGATTGGGGTCGTGAAACCTCATCAGCAGGTTGGCGAGCGTGGTCTTGCCTTGACCGCTCTTCCCCACTACACCGACGATGTCTCCCGGTTTGAGCGTAAAATTAACTTCTGTAAATAAGGGGTTCTTATCATGGTATGCGAAGGAAACGTTTCTGAACGCGATAGTGGCCCCGTTTATACTCGGTTCCATGGCATGCTCTTCAAACTCCCGCAT